>JACRLI010000023.1:5315-177819 GCA_016235265.1 Candidatus Eisenbacteria bacterium | reverse complement strand
GGCATAAAGCGAGATCTCCCCAGATAAGAGCACTGGCCTTCCCTGCACGACCGCCGGATCTACGCCACCGACCTTCGGTCACAAGAGCTTCACGGTCACTGGCCCGCTCGCCCTGGTCGGCATCGCCTTCTATCCGGTTTCTGTTCGTCGGCCTGCAGGTTCGTTCCCCGCTTCCTTCAGCGCTCCCCTCACGGTCGGCACCTTGCGGTTCCCTTGGGTCCCTGTGACCAAGTTCCCGGAGGACTTCCACCTCCAAGTCAGTGCCCATGCTGGGCGTACCAGCAAGACGGGCCCGGGGGGTTCCCCCGGGCCCGTCGATCGGTGGCGCCGCGCCTACCGGTACTGCCGCCGCAGCGTGCCCCACGTGGAGGCGGCCACCCGAGTGGTTCTCAGGTAGGTGTAGGTCACGGTCACCGCGCAGCCGGCCGCCGTGGTGACGATGTTCCGGTTGTTCTCTCCGACGCTCGAAAGCGAGGCGAAGCCGGTGGCGCGGCAGGGCAACGAGACGTTACCCAGCCCGCTGAACATGGAGATGTCCGCCCCGCCCACCAGGATCGCGGAGGCGGTGCCCACCGCCACCACCGGGCCCAGGGTCACCCCCGAGGTGCCGGCGTAGTCCAGCCAGCCGTCGAAGACTCCCACGGAGGCGGTGCGCTCCACCGCGGCGGATGCGGAGACGATTCCGGAGTTGTCGGGGCGCAGCACCTGCACCACCGCCCGGGAGGAGTCCCGCATGCTCGCCCCGGCGATGGACGACAGGTTCTCGAACATGAAGCCGGCCACCAGGCTGTCGCGCACCGAGACCGTGACGCTCTGCAGCACTCCCATGGCCGGGTTGAACCGCGGGATTTCCACGGCGTACGCCCAGCTGGTGGTCTGGACCGGGAGCGTGGCGCTGTAGCTCAGCGTGAATGCCCGGACAGGGGCAGCCACGGCGCCCGCGGCGAGGCAGGCGAGCGCGAGAATGTGCGCATGACCGGATCTCATGGCGCCCCTGGTGCCCCCCGTGGTGAGGTTTCACAGCAACAGAACAAGTAAGTATACAACAGGTTATCGAATCGGCACGCATGCGTCAAACTCCCCCCGGCGGTGGGAGAGCCCGCCCGGCGCCCGCGGGCCGCAACGGAGGGAACTTCCCGCGAGCCGCCAACCCGTTCAAGTGGGAGCATTTCGAGGAGGTTGCCCCTCCCCGTCGGGTCTGCTAATTTCGTGCGACATTGCATACCGCCGTCGTTTCCGGCCCGCCCGGCGCCACGCCGCCCGGACCCGCCGGGGCGGCACGTGGACGCGGCGGGCCGCCCGTGCACGGGGAAACCGGCGCGCGCGTCCCGGGGCCAGGGTCAGGGGAGATCGAATGGCGCAGAATCACTTTCTGGTGGTCGGAGGCGGTCTGGCGGGGCTGATGGCCACCATCAAGCTGGCCGAAGCCGGGCACACGGTGGACCTCGTCTCGGTGGTGCCGGTGAAGCGCAGCCACTCCGTGTGCGCGCAGGGCGGCATCAACGGGGCCGTGAACATCAAGGGTGAGAACGACTCGCCCGAAATCCACTTCGTGGACACCTGCCGCGGCGGCGACTTCCTGGCCCACCAGCCGCTGTGCAAGGGCATGTGCTACGCGGCGCCCGGGATCATCTACCTGCTGGACCGCATGGGAGTGATGTTCAACCGCACTCCCGAGGGCAACCTGGACTTCCGCCGCTTTGGCGGCACCCTGTACAACCGCACCGCCTTCGCGGGCGCCACCACCGGCCAGCAGATGCTCTACGCGCTGGACGAGCAGGTGCGCCGACACGAGGCCGCCGGCCTGGTGCGCAAGTTCGAGCACCACGAGTACCTGGGCATGGTGCGCGACGATTCCGGGACGTGCCGCGGCGCCGTGGTGCTGGACCAGCGCAGCATGAAGATCGAGGCCCTCACCGCCGACGCCACCATGCTGGCCACCGGCGGCCCGGGCATGCTCTTTGGCCGCTCCACCAACTCGGTCATCAACACCGGCTCCGCCGCCGCCTCGGCGTTCCTCGAGGGGGCGGTGTACGCCAACGGCGAGTTCATCCAGGTTCACCCCACCGCCATCCCGGGCGAGGACAAGCTGCGCCTGATGTCCGAGAGCGCCCGCGGCGAGGGCGGCCGGGTGTGGGTGCCGCGCAAGAAGGGCGACCCCCGCCCGCCGCGCGAGATTCCCGAGGCCGAGCGGTGGTACTTCCTGGAAGAGAAGTATCCCCGCTACCGCAACCTGGTGCCCCGCGACGTGGCCTCGCGCGAGATCTTCCACGTCTGCTTCGACCTGGGCCTGGGAGTGGGCGCGGGCATGCAGGTCTACCTCGACCTCACGCACATTGACGCGCCGACGCTGCGCCGCAAGCTGGGCGGCATCCTGGAAATCTACGAGAAGTTCATGGGCGAGGATCCCACCCGGGAGCCGATGAAGATCTTTCCGGCGGTACACTACTCCATGGGCGGCCTGTGGATCGACTACGAGGCCGGGGCGGACGGAATGGTGCGCACGGACAGCCCGCGCAACCACCAGACCAGCGTGGCGGGCCTGTTCGCCTCGGGCGAGGTGGACTACCAGTACCATGGCGCCAACCGCCTGGGGGCCAACTCCCTGCTGTCGTGCGTGTACGGCGGCGACCTGGGCGCCCGCGGCATGATGAGCTACGCGGCCGCCGCGAAGGCCGGGCACAGGGAAACCCCGGCGGCGGCCCGGGAGGGCGCGGTTTCCAAGTGGACGAAGCGCTACGCCGAGCTGGGCCGGATGCAGGGCGGCGAGAACCCGTACTCCCTGCACCGCGAGCTGGGCGAGTGGATGAACAAGAACGTGACCATCGTGCGCCACAACGACAGGCTGCGCGAGACCGACGCCCACATCCTGGAGCTCATGGAGCGGTTCCGGAAGGTGAACGTGCTGGACGCCGCGGGCTGGGCCAACCAGTCGCTGTCGTTCGTGAACCAGCTGTGGCACATGCTGGAGCTCGGGCGCGTGGTGACCCAGGGCGCGCTGCGGCGCGACGAGAGCCGCGGCGCCCACTACAAGCCCGAGTTCGACAAGCGCGACGACGTCAACTGGTCGAAGACCACGCTGGCGACCTGGAGCGCGTCGGGCCCGCAGTTCGAGTACGAGCCGGTGGACCTCAGCATGGTCCAGCCGGTCGCGCGCAAGTACGATTAGCGGGGAAAGGAGCGCAGGACGTGAGCACGGCCACGGTAGACTTCCGCATTCAGCGCCGCGATTCCGCCGGATCGCCCCCCCGCTGGGAGGAGTTCCGGGTACCGCTGGTGCCGGGCATGAACGTGATCTCCGCGCTTATGGAGATCCGCCGCAACCCGGTCACCAGGGCGGGCTTGCCCACCACACCCCCGGTGTGGGAGTGCAGCTGCCTCGAAGAGGTGTGCGGCGCCTGCACCATGGTCATCAACGGCGTGCCGCGGCAGTCCTGTTCCGCGCTGGTGGAGAGCCTGAAGCAGCCCATCGAGCTGCGCCCGCTGAGCAAGTTCCCGGTGATCCGCGACCTGGCGGTGGACCGCTCGAAGATGTTCTCCGCGCTGAAGCGGGTGAAGGCCTGGATCCCCATCGACGGCACCTACGACCTGGGGCCGGGGCCGCGCCTGAGCGCGGCGCAGCAGGAGTACGCCTACCTCTACGCGCGCTGCATGACCTGCGGCTGCTGCATGGAGGCCTGCCCGCAGTACCACGAGGGCAGCGACTTCATCGGCCCGGCGCCGATGGCGCAGGTGGAGCTGTTCAACACCCACCCCACCGGGGCCATGAACCGCGCCGAGCGGCTGGACCAGATCCTGGGACCGGGCGGAATCAGCGACTGCGGCAAGGCGGAGAACTGCGTGCGGGTGTGCCCCAAGGAGATCCCGCTCACCGACGCCCTGGCCAACCTCTACCGGGCGTCCACGGGTCACTGGCTCAGGAGTCTGTTCCGGAAGTGACCCCGGCGAGGACCTCGGGCAGCAACCTGGTGAAGGCCGAGCGCGTCCAAACTTTGTCCACCCCGGCCTTGACGGCGGCTTCCCGCAGGTCCATGCGAACGTGGGGCAGGAACCCGATGATTTCCACGACATCCTTCAGCGGGCCGGACTTGATCCGGGTCGTCTCCCCCAGCGGGTCCAGGGCGGGATCCTGCAAGTCCAGCACCAGCACGCACGGCTGGTGCAGCGCGCACAGGCGGGACAGCGAATCGCCCGCCTGCGCGAGCACCGGCTCGGGAATGCCCGAGGCGGCCGCGCAGGCCTCGACGCGGCCCACGAAGAAGATGTCGGTGATGCCCAGGACCACCCTGCGGGCTCGCGCGCTGCTCACTCGTACCTCCCTCGGTGACGGTTCCCCGGGACCCCGTGTCGCGGGACACCCGTATCCGCCAGTTCAACGCCTCCGGGCCCTGGCGTCAAGCACGCTCGCGGCGCTCGCCCTGCTGGCCTCGGCCGCGCCCGCGCCGGCGCTGGAGATCTACAACAGCGAAGAGCAGCGCATGCAGCGCCTGGCCGGATTCAGTGACGTGGCGCTGCTGGCCACCGTGGCCCAGATTGACACGTTTTCGATGGCCGACCCGGTGGGCGAGCGCATGCTGGCCACCCGCGTCACGCTCCAGGTGGAACGTCAGTTCATGGGCCCTGCGGTCTCCGCCCCCTTGCTCATCGGCGGGCCGGATGTGCTGGCCACCAAGAACGAGAACAACCCGATCCTGGACCCGTTCACCTACATCACCCGGGACACCGGGATCCGCCCCGGGGCCCGCGGGATCTACATGCTCCGGGTGGACCCCAGGAATCGCCTCCTGCAGCTCGTTCCGGGCGGCGTGTTCGAAGTGAAGAACGACACCATCGTGGTGGAATCACGCTGGGGCGGCCGGCGCTGGGCGAAGAATGTCGCCAAGCCGCTGGTGGACGAGGGTGTGGACGTGGGCGCGCACATCCAGGTGGACGACGTCGCCCGCTGGCTGGAGCTGCTCCAGCAGCGCCGGCTGATGGGCCTGGAGCAGCGCCGGGCCACGTTCGTCGCCGAGGCGGTGCTCCTGGGGTACATGCCGCTGTGCAACCTCCCCCCCGACGTACGCTGCTTCCGCATGGGTGTGACGCGCGTCTTCCAGGTGGACCGGGACTCGCTGGCCCGCTGCGACACCCCGCGCGACGCCAGCCCGTTCCAGGACACCGACGTGGCCCAGGGCTACGTGGTCGGCGCCCAGCTCGGACAGCCCATCAAAGTGATGCTGCCGGGGTACTTCGTGGACTGGATCGGCCAGCGCGTGCTGCTGCTGCTCGAGCCCGGTCCCGCCGGCTCGAACATCTGGATCCCCGCCTACGACGGATTCGGCGCGCAGCCGGTGCAGGGCGACGCGCTGGTCCGCACCGCTCTCAAGTACACGCCGTGAGTCCCGCCCGGGGCGTCTCCCCCCGGGCCGCCACCGGGTTCCGGCGCGCGCTCCACTCCTGGTATCGCCGGCATCATCGCCCGCTCCCGTGGCGCGGGACCCGCGATCCCTACTCAGTGTGGGTCTCCGAGGTCCTGCTGCAGCAGACGCGGGTGAGCACCGTGCTGGAGCGCTACCCTGCATTCCTGGAGGCCTTCCCCGACATCGCTTCCCTGGCGCGCGCCCCGGAGTCCCGGGTGCTGGCCGCGTGGTCGGGGCTGGGCTACTACCGGCGCGCGCGCATGCTGCACCGCGCCGCGCGGCTGCTGCGGGACCAGCACGCGGGCCGCTTCCCCGGGGAATTCGAGGCCATCGCGGCACTGCCCGGCGTGGGGCGCAGCACGGCCGGCGCCATCTACTCCATCGCCTTCGACCGCCCCGCGCCCATCCTCGACGGAAATGTGGCGCGGGTGCTGCAGCGCCTGCACGCCGCACCCGGCGGCGGCGCGCCCGCCCCGGCGCGGCTCTGGGCCATGGCGGAGGCGCTGCTGCCCGCACGCAGCGGCCACGTGCACAGCCAGGCGATGATGGAACTGGGGGCGATGGTATGCACCCCCCTCGCGCCGCGCTGCGGGGATTGTCCGGTGGCCCGCTGGTGCGGCGCGCGCGCCCACGGCCTGCAGCAGCGCGTGCCGGCGCCGCGTCCCCGCGCGAAGGGCGTCGCGGTGGACGAACACGCCGCGGTGGCGTGGCGGGGATCGAAGCTGGTGCTGGAGCGACGGCCGCAGGGCGGACAGCTGGACGGGCTGGTAGGACTGCCGCTGGCCGGATCGCGCACGGCGCTGCTCGGGCGACTGGGGCGCGGCGCGCGCGTGAGCGGGGAGCTGCCCATGGTGCGCCACTCGATCCTCAACCGGCGCATGCGCACGTTTGTCTGGGAGGCGGAGCTGCCGACCGGAGCGCGGCTGGCACCGGGACTCGAGACCTTCACACCGGCGCGCATCTTCGAACAACCCCTGGATGGGACTGCGCGGAAGGTGCTGCGGGCGCGGCTGGAGGCGGAACGCCCGCGTCAGTAAGTAGATAGCTGCACTCGCGAATCCAAAGGCCCCCCGTGGCCGCTCCGGCACGATCCGGGCGCCCGAGTCACGAGCCCCCCGGGATACACCTCCGTCTCCCCGGCGATACGCGAACGGCGCCGCGGCGCGCGGTTCCCCGCCGTCGCGCCCGCACCCGCCATCGCACAAGCGGCACCGGCCCATCGCGTTGGAGGCCACGCCCGCAAGCCATCCCGTCTCTGGCACGGCCCTTGGAATGGCAAGGAAGCCGGCGCCCCCCCGGCTCGCGCCAACACCGCCCGGGCCGCGGCGGTCCCCGCCTCGAGGATCCCGCCGCCTCCCCGGGCCCAGCCATCCGGCCCATCGCGAAAGGAGTTCCCGATGATCCCAGTCTCCCGGCGCGCCGCGCGCGTGCTCGCCGCCGCGGCCTTCACGGCCGCCCTGGCCTCCCTTGCGGGATGCATCACGCCGCAGGGCGAAGGCCCGGCGTTCGGGCCCCAGGTGTCGTACGACCCGCTCCACGGCGCCGCCCAGCCCCCCAAGGGCGTCGCCAGCGAGCGCTGCCCGGTGCCCCGCTCCCCGTCCGGCCTGACCTCCGTGGACTTCCAGGGTCAGCAGCTCACGCTGTGGCCTTTCGCCGACCGCACCTTCGACGGCGCGGGCGAGGACCCCGTCAACCTGGTCTTCGCCGGCCAGGCCGATCCGCGCCAGATCCGGGCCGCGCTGCTGGCCCTGGACGGCAACCGCACCGCGTATGGCTTCCCCGACGTGTACCCGTTCAACGCCCGCTGGACCGACTCCAACGGCGACGCGATGCTGGCCTTCGCGGGGCTGGAGGGCTGGGCCGGCGGCGTGATCCAGCTGCAGCTCGGCAACTACGCGCCGGTGCGCGCGCACCTGCGCCTGTTCCGGACCGGAAGCCTGTTCGCGCCGGCTGGCGGCCCGCGCGGGACCTGGGCCGTCGGCAGTGCCCACTTCGAAGTGATGATCCCGGGCACCGCGGATCACCAGGTGCTCAGCTGGGAGCTGGCGGAACAGCTGGTCACCGTGGACCTGATGCGCACCGGCCTGCTGCACCCCACCGCCCCGGTGGGACAGACCGGGCAGATCAACCCGGCGCCCGGCTACCGGGCCATCCCCGACGTGATCTACAACCAGCTGCCGCCGGAGCTGATCGCGGCGATCGGCGGCCCACCGCAGCCCGCCCCCGGTCCGGTGCCCATCGCCACGGACGGCCGCGCCACGATCCTGCACCTGAGCGCGGCCGCCCCGGTCACGCCCGACCAACGCTCCGAAGACCTCACGTTCACCTACAGCCAGGTGGTGCCCAAGCCCATCTGCAACCCCTCCGGCGCGAGCTTCGTGCTGGTGGAGGGTCCGGTGGACTTCCACAAGCGGGCCTGGGTGGACGAGCGAGGCACCTACCGCTTCAAGTCCGGCTACTCCGGCAAGCTGAGGATCACCCCCCTCGACATCACCACCAACCCACCCTCGCCCGCCGGGGCGCCCTACGAGGCGACGGTCGGCGAGTCGCAGGAGGGGCAGCTGGACGCGCGCGGGGGCAGCCTCCACGCGGACACCCGCCGCATGGCGCCGCAGGCCGGCGGCACGGAATTCCTGATCCAGGTGATGAAGGTGGCCACCCACGGACCGAAGGCGGTGCGGTCGGTCACGCGGTGCAACCCCTGATCCGATCCGTCGGAAGGATCGCGCGGCGCCGCGGGGATGCCCGTGGCGCCGCGGCGCATTACGCGCCCGCAGACCCTTCGGCTATACTCCCCCCGGCCGCGACCGCAGGACGCAAACTGAGGACGGAGACGATGCAGGAAGAAGTCCGCCGGCTTGCCGAGGACGCCCGGCGCGAAAGAAACTGGAAGCGCTGGGGGCCCTATCTCGCGGCCCGCCAGTGGGGCACGGTGCGCGAGGACTACTCCGCGGCCGGGACCAGCTGGGACTACTTCCCGCACGACCACGCGCGCAGTCGCGCCTATCGCTGGGGCGAGGACGGCCTGCTCGGCGTCACCGACCGCGAGTGCCGCCTCTGCTTCGGCCTGGCCCTGTGGAACGGGCGCGATATCATCCTGAAGGAGCGCCCCTTCGGCCTCAGCGGCACCGAGGGCAACCACGGCGAGGACCTGAAGGAGTGCTACTTCTTCCTCGACTCCACCCCCACCCATTCGTACATGAAGGCGCTGTACAAGTACCCGCAGGCGGCGTTTCCGTACACCAGGCTGGTCCAGGAGAGCCTCCGGCGCACCGCGGCGGATCCGGAGTTCGAGCTGGCCGACGCGGGCGTGTTCGACGGCGGGCGTTACTTCGACGTCTTCGTCGAGTACGCCAAGGCCGCCCCCGACGACCTCCTGGTGCGCATCACGGCCGCCAATCGCGGCCCCGACGCGGCGGCGCTGCACCTGCTTCCGGGCCTGTGGTTTCGCAACACCTGGGCCTGGGGACGGGGCGGCGAGGAGTATGCGCCGAAGCCCTCGCTTCGGCTCACGCCCGAGCGCGGCGTGATCGCGGACCACGCCACCCTGGGCCGCTTCCACCTGCTGGCCGGACGGGGACCCGACGGCTCCGCGCCGCGGTGGCTGTTCACCGAGAACGAAACGAACATGGGCCGGCTGTTCGGCGCGCCTTCGGCCTCGCCGTTCGTGAAGGACGCGTTTCACGAGTTCCTGGTGAACGGGCGCGTGGAGGCGGTAAACCCGGCCGGGGTGGGGACCAAGGCGGCGGCGCATTATGCTCTCGAGATCCCGGCCGGCGGTGCGGTGGAATTGCGCCTGCGGCTGTGCGTCGGGGAGGGCGGGGCGGCCGCGGGCGCGGCCGCGGAGGCCCCGGATGCGGAGGCCGCGCTCGGCGCGGCGTTCGAGGCCGTGTTCCTCGAGCGGATCCGCGAAGCCGACGAGTACTACGCCGCCACGCTGGAGGCGGCGCTCACCGACGCCGAGCGGACGGTGGCGCGACAGGCGGCAGCCGGGCTGCTGTGGTCGAAGCAGTTCTACGGCTACGTGGTGCGCGAGTGGCTGGAGGGAGACCCGGCGCAGCCGGCGGCGCCGCCCGGGCGCTCGCAGGGGCGCAACCACGAGTGGTTCCACCTGCACAACCGCGACGTCGTCTCCATGCCCGACACCTGGGAGTATCCGTGGTATGCGGCGTGGGACCTGGCCTTCCACATGATCCCCTTCGCCCGACTGGACCCCGTGTTCGCGCGCGAACAGCTGGTGCTGTTCCTGCGCGAGTGGTACATGCACCCCAATGGACAGCTGCCCGCCTACGAGTGGGCACTCTCGGACGTGAATCCCCCGGTGCACGCCTGGGCCTGCTGGCGGGTGTACAAGCTGACCGGCCCGCGCGGCGGGCGCGACCGGCTGTTCCTGGAGCGGACGTTCCAGAAGCTGCTGCTGAACTTCACCTGGTGGGTGAACCGCAAGGACCTCCACGGCCGGAACCTCTTCACGGGGGGATTCCTGGGCCTGGACAACATCGGGGTGTTCGATCGATCCCGGCCGCTGCCCACCGGGGGCCACCTGGAGCAGGCCGACGCCACCGCGTGGATGGCCTTCTACTGCACCACCATGCTGGCGATGGCCCTGGAACTGGCCGACGGGGATGCCGCGTACGAAGACGTGGCCTCGAAGTTCTTCGAGCACTTCGTGGCCATTTCGGACGCGATGAACTGCCTCGGCGGCACCGGCCTGTGGGATGACCAGGATGGGTTCTACTACGATCAGCTCCACGTGGACGGGCGGCATATCCCGCTGCGCGTTCGCTCCATGGTGGGCCTGATCCCGCTGTTCGCCTGCGAGGTGCTGGAGCAGGAGGTGCTGGACCGGCTGCCCGGCTTCAGCAGGCGGCTGCGCTGGTTCCTGGAGAACCGGGGGGACCTCGCGGGGCATGTCGCGTACATGGACTCGGCCGGCGGCAACGGCCGGGTGCGCCGCCTGCTGGCCGTCCCGTCCCGCGAGCGGCTGGAGCGCGTATTGCGCTATATGCTCGACGAGAGGGAGTTTCTCTCCCCGCACGGGATCCGCTCGCTCTCGCGCGTCCACCGCGATCATCCGTACGAATTCAACACCCCGGACGGGGCGCACCGGGTGGCCTATGACCCGGGCGAGTCCACCACGGGGCTCTTCGGTGGCAACTCGAACTGGCGCGGGCCGGTGTGGTTTCCTGTGAACTACCTCCTGGTGGAGGCCCTGGAGCGCTATCACTACTTCTATGGCGACACGCTTACCGTGGAGTGCCCCACCGGCTCGGGGCGGCGCATGACGCTGGCCGGTGTGGCGCATGAGATCTCCTCGCGGCTGACCTCGCTGTTCCTGCCCGCCGCCGGGGGCCGTCGCCCGTGCCATGGCGCGGACCCGCGCTTCGCGTCCGACCCTCACTGGCGCGACCTGGTGTGGTTCTACGAGTATTTCCACGGCGACGACGGGCGCGGCGCCGGGGCCAGCCACCAGACCGGCTGGACCGCGCTGGTGCTGAGTCTGCTCGAAGGGCAGGCGCGGCGGCGCGGCGGCGCGGCCAAGGACACCGGGCAGCCCACGGGCCCGGGAGGCCGGAAAGGACGCACATGAACCTCTTCGCCGAGTGGCTCGAGGCCGACGGCCTGGGCGGGTTCGCGTCCGGGACCGTCTCGGGGATCCGGACCCGCCGCTACCACGCGCTGCTGCTGGCGGCGACCACGCCGCCCACCGGGCGCATGGTGCTGGTGAACGGGTTCATCGCCACCGTGGAGACCCCGGCGGGCACGTTCCAGCTGGGCGCGCAGCGCTACGCCCCGGATGCGGACGACCCGCCGGACTTCGCCGCGCGCATCGAGAAGTTCGCCCACCGCCCCTGGCCGAGCTGGACTTTTCGCCTTCCCGACGGCACCAGGATCGCGCAGGAGATCCTGGTGCGCCGCGGCTGGGCCGCCGCGGGCGTGACCTGGCGCGTGCGCGGACGCAGGCGCGGCGTGAAGCTGCGCGTCCGTCCGCTGCTCTCGGGGCGGGACGCGCACGCCACCCACAACGAGAACGCGGCGTTCCGCTTCGACGCGAAGACCGCGCGACGCCGCGTCACGTGGGCACCCTACGACGGAGTGCCCGCGGTGGTGTCCGTCGCCGACGCCGCGTACTCCCACGAGCCCGCCTGGTACCGCGGCTTTCAGTACGACCAGGAGCGGGATCGGGGCCTCGACTTCACCGAGGACCTCGCCAGCCCCGGCGTGCTTGCCTGGGACCTCTCCGCGGGCGAGGCCGCCTGGGCGCTGTCGGCCGAGGGGCCGGGCATCGCGGGACCGCCGCGGGGCGGCAGCGCGCCCGCGCTGCTCGACGAGATGCGCGCCACCGAAATGCGCCGCCGCGCAGCCTTCCCGTCCCCGCTGCACCGCGCCGCGGATGATTACCTGGTGCGGCGGGGGCGCGGCCTGACCGTGGTGGCGGGCTACCCCTGGTTCACCGACTGGGGCCGGGACACCTTTATCTCGCTGCGCGGCCTGTGCCTCGCGGGCGGTCGTCTCGCGGACGCGCGGGCCATCCTGCTGGAGTGGGCCGGCGCCGTCTCCGAGGGCATGCTCCCCAACCGCTTCACCGACGAGGGCGACACCCCGGAGTTCAACTCCGTGGACGCCTCGCTCTGGTACGTGATCGCAGTGGGCGACTATCTCGACGCCATGAAGGCCGCGCGGAAGCGCGTGCCGCAGGCGGAAGTCACGCGGCTGCGCAGGGCGGTGGAAGCGATCCTCGCGGGCTATGCGGGCGGCACGCGCTTCGACATCCGCCTGGACTCCGACGGCCTGGTGGCCGCCGGCGTGCCCGGGGTGCAGCTCACGTGGATGGACGCCAAGGCCGGTGACTGGGTGGTCACACCGCGCATCGGCAAGCCGGTGGAGATCCAGGCGCTGTGGATCAACGCGCTGCGCGCGGCGGAGCGGTTCACCGACCGCTGGCGCGACACGTGCGCGCGCGGCCTGGAGAGCTTCCGGGCGCGGTTCTGGAACGAGGCGGGCGCACACCTCCACGACGTCGTGGATGTGGACCACGTCCCCGGCACCGCGGACGCGGCGTTCCGCCCCAACCAGCTGTTCGCCGTGGGCGGGCTCCCGTTTGCGCTGCTGGAGGGCGAACGGGCCCGCCGCGTCGTGGATGCCGTGGAAGCGCGCCTCTGGACGCCCATGGGTCCGCGCACGCTGGCGCCGGGCTCCCCGGGGTACGCGCCCTTCTACGTGGGCGACCGCGTGACGCGCGACGGCGCGTACCACCAGGGCACCGCGTGGCCGTGGCTCACCGGACCGTTCGTGGAAGCGTGGGTGCGGGTGCGGGGCGGGACCGTGGCTGCGAAGCGGGAGGCGCGCCGGAGGTTCCTGAAGGAACTGCTCGCGAAGATGGAAGTCGGCCCGGGCCTGGGGCACGTCACCGAGGTGGCCGACGCGGAGGCCCCGCACACGGCGCGGGGCTGTCCGTTCCAGGCGTGGTCGGTGGGGGAGCTGCTGCGGCTGGAGAAACTGCTGGGCTGATGGAGCGCGACCGCGCCGTGCGTCCGAGCCGCGCGTCCCGACCGCGCGACCGCGCCGTGCGTCCGGCGCCGCCCAGATCGCCGGTGCCGGCATGGCGCACGTGCCCCGGCCAGGCCGGGCGGCGCCCTACCAGTCCCGGCGGCGGAACACCCACGCGGCCACCCACAGCGGCAGCGCGGTCTCCAGCACCAGCACCGTGAGGCCCAGGGCGACGCCACCCGCGCCTCCGAACATCTTCACCAGCACCGCCGAGGTGGGGCCGAACAGCGCGCCGGATCCCACCGCCAGCGTGGTCAGCACGCGGGCGAGGTCCACGGGGTTCAGCAGCAGCGCCGGAAACAACACCGACTGCAGCGGCAGGCCCCGCAGCATGGCGGTGGCCCCGAGCACCGCCAGATCGTAGGCCACCGCCATCAGCAGCCACAGCAGCAGCGCCGCCGACATCGCCTTGAAGCGGTCCGGCCACAGCGCCCCGATGCACAGCGCCGCCGCCACGGTGAGCCAGCCCAGCAATTGCGAGAGGCCGCACAGCACCAGGAATCCGGCGGCCTGGTCCCACCCGGCATTCAGGGCCACCACCAGCCCGCCGCCGCCGAAGCCCAGCGCCTGCGCCGCGCTCAGCGCCGCGGAGAGCCCCAGGAACTTGCCTGCCAGCACTTCCCCGCGTGACACCGGCTGGGCCAGCAGCAGCGCCAGCGACTCGCCGCTGCCCGCCACGCTCATCGTGCCCAGCATCAGCCCGGTCAGCGGCACCACCAGGAGCACCAGGTTGAGCAGGCTCAGCGTGACCCGGGCGAAGCCCTGGAAGCCCACCTCGCGGCCCTGCGCCAGGCCGAAGAAGCTCAGGCCCAGCACGAACAGCGCGAACAGCGCGGCGAAGGCGAACAGCCAGCGGGTCTCGAGCGCGCGCCGGAACTCCTCGCGGGCCACCACCCTCACGCGACGCAGGCCCTCCCGGCCCTGGAGGCTCCCGCTCATCGGTGACCCTCCACCAGGTGCGAGCCCGTGACCCGCAACCGCCCGGCGGGCCGGCCGTCCACCTGCCACGCGAAGTCCTCCCCGGGAAGGTCCGCCGGGAATTCCCCGCTCCATGCGCCCCCGGGCGCCAGGTCCAGCGGACCGATCAGGCTTTCGTATCCGGCCAGCGCGAGGCGCACCGAGCTGCGACCGCGGTTGACCACGCGCAGCAGCACGCGGCTGCCCTTGGGCACCGCGGACATGGATGGCGTGACCGAGCCGTCGCGGATCTCGAGATCCAGCCGGGCCACGGGGGGAGCCGTGCGCGCCTCCACCGCCCGGGCCGCGGGATGCGGCACGCGCACCCACCATGCCGTCCCCAGGGCCGCGGCCAGCACCAGGCCCGCCAGCAGCGCGTACGACCGCCTCACGGCGCGCCTCCCGGGGCCGCCGCGAGGAACTGCGGCCAGGCCTGCACGCGGCCACCGGTCTGCGCGGCCAGATCCTCCGCGGCGCGCCGGTCCAGGAACGCGGCCAAGCCGCCGCCCATCGGGGTCGGAAAGTGACCCTGGACCACCCACATCGAGTCGGCGGCGTGAAGCGCGGACTGGTCGTAGTCGGGCAGGTAGTGGCGGATCGCGCCCGGCGCCCTGCCGGATCCCGGCGCGGCGGCCAGCTGGCGCTCCTCCCGCACCAGGCACTCGATGGCGTCGTAGCAGCGAACCTCGCCGTCCTGGATGCGCTCGCACGCCAGCCGCAGGTCCTGGATCTCCATGCCGCACGCCGCGCACGGGGTGCCGCGCGCGATGGGGCGCGGGCCGGCAGGCCGGGACCCGCAGCCGGCCAGCGGGAATGCGATGCCGCAGGCCAGGAGCAGCGCCGCACAGCGCGCCACCCGGATGCGCGGAATCCCCGTGCGGCCCGGCCGCGCGCCACGCCGGGAATCCCGGACCCGGTCAGTCATCGCGGCGTCCCCCGCGCACCACGGCGAGGAAGAGCTCCTCCAGCGTGGGCCGCAGCAACTCGAAGGAGCGCACCGCCACGCCCGAGGCGCGCAGGGTCTCCAGGGCCTCGAGGTGCCGCCCGCCGGGCGGGTCGAGCACCAGCCGCCCGCGATCGAGGACCTCCACGCGCGTGCCCGCGGCGGCGAGGACGGCGCGCGCGGCGTCGGGCGCCCCGTCCACGTCCACCTGCAGGCGCGTCGCGCCCGCCTGGCGCCTCCGGAGGTCTTCCAGGCGCTCCAGGCCGGCGGCGCGGCCATCCACGAGGATCAGGACCCGATCGGCCACCCGCTCCACCTCGGCCAGGAAGTGCGAGCACAGCAGCACGGTCTTGCCATCTCGCTGCAGGTTCTCCACCAGCGTGCGGAATTCCCAGGTGGCCTCGGGATCCAGGCTCGCGGTGGGCTCGTCCAGCACCAGCAGCGCGGGATCGCCCAGCAGGGCCTGTGCCAGCGCCAGTCGCTGCACGTAGCCGCCGGAGAGCTCCACGGCGCGGCGCGAGGCGTGCGAGCCCAGGCCCACGCGGTCGAGCGCGCGGCCCACATCCCCGGGGCCGAGCCCGCGCAGGTCCGCGAAGAAGCGCAGCACCTCGGCCACGGTGCGTCCCGGGGGGAACTCGGATTTCTGCGGCACGTAGCCCACGTTCGCCCGCGCCCGGGGATCCATGGGCGCCAGCCCGGGCGAGCCCACTTCCACCGTTCCCGCATCCGGGCGCACCAGCCCCAGCAAAATCTTGAGCGTGGTGGTCTTGCCCGCGCCGTTGGGGCCGATGAGCGCGAACGTCTCCCCCGGCGCGACCTCGAAGGACAGCTCGCGCACCGCGCGCACCGGCCCGTAGCTCTTGCTCAGCCGCTCCACGCGGATCATCGCCACGGCGCGGCCCTCCAGGCACCCGCCAGCCCCGCCCCCAGAATGCCGGCGAACAGCGCCGCCGCGGCCCACGCCGGCCGCGGGCGCTCCGGGGCCGCGCGCCGGTGGTCCGCGGCCTGCCCCGTGGCGACCACCGCGCGCACCGACGGGAAGCGGTCCAGGGCCTCGCTGGGGCGCAACGCCGGGAACACCCGCTCGGCCACTCCCAGCGCCGCCACCGCGGGGCTCTTGGAGAGCACCGCGAGGTCCGGGAACTGCTTCGAAAGGAACGCGAACGCGGTGACCGGCGCGTACGGCACGTCGCTCACGCCGTCGGCATCGAGGTCGTAGGGCGCGTTGTCGCTCCAGTAGTTCCCGGCGCGGCCGTCGTCGAAGGCGTTGTCGGTGGTGCGCATGTCCAGGGCCACCGGGTAGTCGTCGTGGATGAAGTTGTTCTGCCAGAACTTGTTCTCCGCGCACGAAGAGTACAGCAGCAGCCCCCAGCCGTTGTCGGCGAGCAGGTTGCCGCGGAAGCGGTTGCGGTTGGAGTTGTCCATGAAGACCGCGATGGTGTTGTCCACCAGGCGGTTCCGCTCGAAGGTCCCGTTGGAGCAGTCGCGCAGCAGCAGGCCGTAGGTGCGCGGGCCCCGATTGTGGAGGAAGTCGTTGTCCGAGACCTGGAGGTGGTTGGAGAACATGATCGCGCAGCCCGCGACGTTGCGGGCGAACAGGTTGCCGTGGAGGCGGTTCTCCTGACAGTACATGGTGTGCAGGCCGTAGCGACCGCAGAACTGCAGCCGGTTGTCCTCCACCACGACGTCGCTGGTGAACGAGAGGTAGATCGCGTCGAGGAACCGCTCCACCGCGCAGCCCTCGATGCGGATGCCGGAGCTGTACCACAGGTGGATGCCGTTGCCCTCCCCCGACTCGTCCAGCGGCGCGACGCGCCCGGTCACGCGGCACCCGGTGATGAGCGCGTCCTTCACCCGCTCGCCGTAGATCCCGTAGAGCACGTCGCGCACCACCATGCGGCGCAGGCGGGTCCCGGAGCAACGGAGCAGGTGCACGCCGGCATCAATGGTGATGACCCTGCGGCCGCTGCCCCGGATTTCGAAATCCTCCAGCCGCACGTCCGTGGCGGCCACCACGATCACCGTGCCCCGGCCGCCGCCGTCCACCACCGCCCCCGGCTCGCCCCGCAGCGTCAGGGGAATGCGCACGTCGAGCGGGCCGGCATGCGCGCCGCGCGCCAGCACCACGGTGTCCCCGGGCGCGGACGCGGAGATCGCCGCCCGGGCCGCGCCGGGGGCCGCCTCCGCGCGCCGCACGGCTGCCCGCGCCCCGCCGCCCGCCAGGGCGCACATCAGCGTGGTGAGCGCCACGGCGCCGAGCACGCGGGCGGACGGGGTGGGCAGCCGCACCGTCTTCCTCACCCGCGCGGACCCCCGGCCCGGCGCGCGGCGCGCCGCTCCAGCAGCACCACCACCGGCCCCAGGAGCCACGCCAGGCCGAGCAGCAGCGTGCCGGGGCCCGGAACGCTCAGCACCCGGAAATTGGCCATGTGCCTGATCCCGATCAGTGGCGGCGTGAAGATGGGCAGCTTGATCGGGGCGTGTGGATTGAGGTCGTGACCGTAGTGGTACAGCCAGCGCGCGAAGTCGAAGAACATGTAGGCGGAGAAGCCGGTGAACGCCAGCCAGCCCAGGAGCGCCACCCATCGCCGGTTCACCAGCGCCGCGACCAGTGCCATCAGCCCGAAGAGCGTGAGCGCCTGCGGCAGGTAGCGGAACTCGGCGAAATCGGCCGCCGAGATGGCCTTCATCCCCACGTAGTGGTTGAGCGTGTTGATGCTCTGCAGGTCGCCGCGAATGTCGTTGGCGAAGATGGTCAGCTGCAGTCCCTCGCGGTACTGCGGCGCCCACAGCTTCATGATCCAGATGGGAAGCACCGGCAGGAAGAAGACCGGCAGCAGCACCAGCGCCGCCAGCCAGATCCATCGCCGCTGGTTTCCCGCGAATGTCCCCGTGAGGTAACTCAAGGTGTTCTCCTGGTCACGCGACCCGTGTTCCCGGCGCTGTGCCGGCCGCCGCGCCGGCCCCCGACTTCGGGCGAAGGGCCCGCCGGCACCGGGTCCGGCGGGCCCGAAGGCCTCAGTGTCGCATCAGCGCAGCCACTTCGCTGACGCGTTGGGCGCTGGGACGCTGCAACGAGCTCACCTTTGAGCCCGGCGGGGCGACCTCGATGTAGCCCTGCATCTCCTGGTGCAGCGCACTGCAGAAGTTCGAGCAGTAGAAGGGCGTCACGCCGGACTTCCCGGCCACCCAGCGCATGGTCTTGGTCTCGCCGGGATCGACCTGCATGTCCTTGCTCGAGAACAGGATTCCGAAGCCGTGCGCGATGTCCTCCTCCTGCTCCACGTTGGTGACGTGGAAGTACACCGTGTCTCCCTGCACCACGCGCAGCACGTCCGGCGTGAAGTGCGAGCGCACCGCCACCATGTACACGTCCACGCGGCGGCCCTTGCGCTCCACTCGCGCCTCCTCCGGGCGCTTGATGGCGCGGGGGTTGTGATTCTCGTCCATGGGGTAGTACTTGATCGGCTTGACCTTCTCGGCGCGGATCATCTGCGCATAGTGGGGCTCGAGGTAGGTCGGGAAGTCGTACAGCAGCTCCATCTTCGGCCCGCGGAGGTCAATCAGCTGCGCGGCCTCCGGGTGCGCCGGGCCCACCTGCAGATAGCGGTCCTTGGACAGCTTGTCGAGGGCCACCACGTACTCGCCCGTGGGGTGGCGCGTGTCGCCCTCGGATGCCATGAGGTGGCCGATGGAGTAGTAGACATCAATGTCATCCACCACCTTCCACGGCGGCCCCACCTTCCACTTGGCGATCTTGGAGTCGAGGAACAGCGAGGTGTACGCGAAGCCCTTGCCGTCGAACTGGGTGTGCAGCGGCCCCAGGCCCACGGGCACCCTGGCTTCCAGGCAGTCGGCGTACTTGAGGACCGGAATGCCGTCCTTCTCGCCGTCAAACTGCCCCGCCGCGATGGCCGCGGCGATCTTCTTGAAGCTGAACACGCTGACCTCGGCCTGCAGCTTGCCGGCGCAGCAGATGTACTCGCCGCTGGGATCCACGTCCACGCCGTGCGGGCTCTTGGGCACCGGCACCAGGTAGACGATCCCCTTCACCGTGGCGGGGTCCAGCACCGGGGCGCCGCCGATCTGCCGGGCCTTGCCCTCGTCCACCGCCTTCTGCGCGGCACGCCAGTCCACGGCGGCGACGTAGTCCATCTCGTTCTGCGAGGCCTTGGTCTCCAGCGAGTCGAAGGCCCCCTCGCTGTTGTAGCAGGTGAAGAACTCCCACCCGTGGCTGGGGCCCTTGCCCGCGTCGGCCAGGTCCCAGTCGAAGGGCGGCATGAGGATCTCGAAGCCCAGGCTCATGTGGCCGCTCTTCGGATCCACCTTCACGCCCGCGATGATGCCCTTGAAGTTCTTCCCGTAATCCTCGACGCGGCTGTAGCTGCCCACCGGCACGGGGGCCGAGAAGCGCGACGCCGCGAACACATACTCGGTGTTGGGCGTGGGGAACGGACACGCGTGCGCGGCCGAAACGTTCGGAATGGGCCCGAAGATCTCGTGGGTGACGAAGTCCCTCAGGTCTATGCGCGCGATCCGTGCGTTGGGCATGTCGTTGATGAACAGCCAGCGTCCGTCGTAGTCGCCGTCGGTCTCGGACAGCCCCGGGTGGTGCGCGTCGCCCCAGGTGTAGCCCTTGAGCATCTCGCGCGACTCCTCGTCCACCCCGTACCCCTTGGCCGGCTCGGGGGTGAATACCGGGATGGTGGTGATGTGACGGCAGGATGGCATCCCGTACACGAACACCTGGCCGGAATGTCCGCCCGAGAAGAAAGCGTAGTAGGCGTCGTGCTCGCCGGGCTTCACGTACACCTTTTGCGCGGCCGAGGCGAAGTTGCCTGCGCCTCCCTTGGCGCCGCCCGAACAGCCCATCCACGAGAGCGCGGCCCACAGGGTCAGCGCCCCCGCAGCGGCGAACCAGGTCCAGCGGGTCTTGAGCATCACTCCTCCTCCGGGTGGGGGTCAGCGGGCCGCGGCGGGCTCGCGGTCCTTCTTCTTGAAGAACTCGATCACCGCGCGGGCCTCTTCCTGCGTCAGGCCCTGGTTGGGCATCTGCAGCGCAAACTGCGTGAACAGCTGGCGGGAAATCGGATCCTCCTTGATCATGATCTCGGGGTGCAGGATCTGGTTCTCCATCCACTCCGCGGTGCGGCGGCCGGTCACGCCCTTCAGATCCGGGCAGTTGAGCTTCCGGCCGAACGCGTGGCACGCCGAACAGCCCTTCTTCTGGAACAGCTGTTCTCCCTGGGCCGCCCTGGAGTCGTCCATGGGCGAGGCGAACGCGCGTGGGCCCCGGTCGTACTTCGAAACCGGGGGCGTTCCACCGCCCTGCGCTTCCTTCGCGGTGCCCTCCTGCTTCTGACCGCCGCACCCGGCGGCCGCCAGACCCGCCAGCGCGCTCGCCAGCAGCGCCCATCTCCAGCAGACCTTCACCCGGCTCCTCACTTTCAGTCTTGGCCCGCCGGGTCGTCCCGGCGCGCCGTGCCCAGTTCCAGGACCGCCAGCCCCGCATCCAGCGCCTCGATCCCCGCGGGATCCAGGACGCTCTGTGCGACTCGGAACACGGCCCGCTCTTCCTTCCGGATGTGGATCCGCAACAGATCCACCAGGTCGGCCACCAGCACCCGCACCTGCCCGTCCCGCGGCTCCGACGGAGCCTCGCCCAGCAGGAACCGCAGTCGCGAGAGCATGCCGCGCAGTTCGACGTGGTCGGCCGAGAGTGGCTCCACGCTGTCGCGGGCCTCCGGCATCACGGCGAGCAGCGCCGGAAACAGCAACTCGTCCTCGGCGGCCATGTGGGTGTCGAACTGCCGCAGGAGCATCTCGGCGAAGCGATGGAGGGCCCCGTCGCTGGGAAGGGCGCGTGCGGCGCGCCTGCGACCGCCCAGCGCCTCCTCCTCCAGCTCCGCGACCTGCTCCAGCACCCGCCGATGGTCGTGGCGCAGCCGGTCGAAGAAGCCGGGAGCGGTGTGGCCGGGCGCGCGGGATGCATCGGGGAGAGGCGACATGGAGGCGATTGTGACGGGAAACGGCCCCCGCCCCCATGACGGGGGTCAGCGCGGAGGCAGGATCAGCGCGGGCGTTGCAACGTCGCAACTGCTTGGGATTACAGCCGACTCAAGGCCGGGGCGGGCAGCGCGTATGATGGCGGTCATACCGCCGGGAGCGGGGATTTCCGGAGGGAAGGAGAACGGGGCGGGGCGGATCCCGCGATCCGTCCCGCCCCGCGCCGGCACGTGCGACGCTTGCCTAGTCCACCAGGCTGGTTCCCGAGGTCGCCGGCAGGCGCGGCAGCGTCTGCCGGGGGAACTCCCCGGTGAGGCCCTCGAGGAATGCGACGATGTCGGCGCTCTCCGCGGGCGTGAGGTCCTTGTCGAGCTGTGTCTTCGCCATCACCGTCACCGCTTCCCGCAGCGTCGGGACCGACCCGTTATGGAAGTACGGCGCCGTGAGAGCGACGTTCCGCCACGTCTGGACGCGCCACAGATTGCGGTCCTCCTCCTTCTTCGTCACCCCGAAGCGGCCCGCGTCGGCCTTGAGGTCGTACTTGGCCACGGAGGCGGCGACCTCGTTGGTGGGGAACTTCTGGTAGAAGCCCTGGCCGGACTCCAGTACCGGGCCCGCGAAATTCGGGCCGCTGTGGCAGCTGACGCAACCGATCTTCTCCACCAGGTCCTTGCCGCGCACGGCGGCGGCGGAGAGCGCCTTCGCATTCCCGCCCAGGTACCGGTCCACCGGGCTGTTCGGCGTGATCAGGGTGCGCTCGTAGGCGGCGATGGCGCGGGCCACGTTGTCGATGGTGAGCGCGTTCCTGCCGCCGAACACCCGCTGGAATTGCCGGCGGTAGCCGGGCGCCGCGGCGATGCGCTTGATCACCAGCGAGTGGTCCGCCATTCCCATTTCGACCGGGTTGACCATCGGCCCCTTGGCCTGGTCCTCGAGCGTGCTGGCGCGGCCGTCCCAGAATTGCACCGACATGAAGGCCGCATTCCACACCGTGGGCGCGGATCGCCCGCCCTTCCTGCCGTCCACGCCGACCGAGTTGGGCCGGTTGTCCTCGCCCCCGGCCATCACGTTGTGGCAGGAGTTGCACGACACCGTCCCGGTGAGCGAGAGGCGCGGGTCGAAGAACAGCTGCTTGCCGAGTTCCACCTTGGCCGCGCTCATGGGGTTGCCCGCGGGCACCGGCGGGCTCTTCGGCAGCGGCTCCATCGCCAACGCCGCGGTCACCCACGCCGCCACTCCCAGTGCCATCAAACCACCCGGCAGAATCCTGCCCTTCATCTGCGCACCTCCCTCGGACTGTTCCCCTCAACCACCCGGCGACACGCTTCGGAAACGCCGGAAGTCGCGCACTCCCCGTTTCGCGCGGACGCGCGGGCCCTGAGGGCGCGCTCCCGGAGAGGCTTCGCCAGGGAGTCTAGCGCATTCCGGACGCCCCACGACACCCGGCCCGGGAGCCGGTGGCGCCGGGCGCCCGGACGTGCTAACTCTCTCGGCGTCAAAGGATGGCCGCTCCGGCCGGGCAGGCCGTCCTCCCATCCGCGGGAGGCACATTGGGTCCCGACATTCGCTCCGAACGCCTGCTGGCCCTGTTGCGGGGTGTACCCATGTTCCGCGGGCTGCCCCCCGACGACCTGCGCCGCGTTGCCGGGGTCACCTCGGTGCAGGATCTCACTCGCGGCGACTATCTGTGGCACGAAGGCGATCCCTCGGACCACCTGTGCATCCTGGTCCGCGGCCGGGTGAAGATCGTCAAGCACGGCCAGTCGGGCGACATCATTCTGGAGATCTTCGGGCAGGGCGAGCCGGTGGGGGCCATCGCCGTGTACAACTGCATGGCCTACCCTGCCGACGCGGTATGCCTGGAGCCGGTGACGGTGCTTCAACTGGCCCGGCGCGACTACTTCGAACTGCTCGATCGCAGCCCCGGCTTCGCGCGCACGCTGCTGCTGGAACTCACGCGGCTCACCGTGAGTCTGACGCGCAAGATCGAGGAGATGCGCGGTCAGCGCGTGGAGGTTCGCGTGGCGCAGCTGTTCCTCACCCTGGCGCGGCGCATGGGCCGCCCCGGCGCCACCGGCACGGAGGTGCCGATCCACCTGTCCCGGCAGGAGGTGGCCGACCTGGTGGGCACCACCGTGGAGTCCGCCATCCGCGTGATGTCGCGCTGGGGCCGCGAGGGCACGCTCATCACCGGCGACGGGTGCTTCGTGATCCCGGACCTCGAAAAGCTGCGCGAAGTGGCCCACGCAGCCACGGAAGAACCCTGAGCCGGGAGCGCCCCGTGATCCGACCGACCCCTGAGATTCGCCTGCCGCTGGAGGGCCTTCCCGAATGGTGCGTCCGCGGCTGGCGGACGGAGGACGCGCGCTCGCTGACCCTGCACGCCAACAACCCGGCCGTGGCGCGCAATCTGCGCGACTCCTTCCCGCACCCCTACCTGGAGGAGCACGCCCGCGAGTGGATCCTCGCCGGGCGCGCCGCCGACCCACCCACGCACCTCGCCATCGCGCACCTCGACGACGCCGTCGGCGGCATCGGCGTGCACCCGCAGCAGGACATCTTCCGCTACTCGCGCCTGCGCGCCGAGTGAGCCCGCTTCCAATCCCCGCTAGGGCATCGAGCGGATGTAGGCCTGGAGCTGGCTGATGCCGGCGCTGGAGATCATCGGGTAGGAGGGCATGCTCTCCTTGCCGTAACGCACCGCCTCGTACACCTCCCCCGACTTGCCCCGCACACCCTCGCGGCAGCGCGCCGTGCCCCGCCCGGTCGAGCCGTGACACTGCATGCAGTAGCGGAAGTACAGGTCCCGCCCCGTGGCAGGCGCCGGGAGCGCCGCCAGCCAGGCCTGGATGAGCGTGGCCTGCTCCTGGGTCACCCCGGGCAGGCGGGCCATGGTGTAGGTCCCCTGGCTCACCGCCGACCAGGCCGGAATGTCCACCGAGGGATATGCGGACGGCGCGAGCGCGGCGAGCCCCGGCCCGCTCGTCCCGCCCTCGGCCGCGGAACCATGGCAGCGCGCGCAGTAGTATGAGTACAGCCCGGGCCCGTCGGTGGGCAGGGCGAACCGGGCCAGGAACAGCTCGATTTGGGAAATCTCGGAGTCGGCGAAGGCAGTGTAGGCCGGCATGTCACCTCGGCCGTGGCGCACGATTTCCGCGATGTTCCTCGCGCCCTGAATTGCCGGCCCCCGGGCCGGGAGTCCCTGCGCCGAATCGCCGTGGCACGTGGCGCACTGCTGCGCGTAGAGCCGCGCCCCCTTGGAGACCGCGGAGAGTGTGTCCTGCACCACGAGGCGCGGTTTGGGAGCCGGAAGCGGCTCGGGATCGAGCAGGCGGCAGGCGGTGACCGTGAGCATCGCGGTCAGGACGAAGGCCAGCGGCAGGGGGACGTGGCGGAGGGCGGTCCTGAATGTCGGGCGGGAAGTCTCGGATGTCATCCGGAAAATTCTCGCATGAGGAGCGCCGCGGGCACAACCTGCGATCCGGGGACAAAGAAATAGGGTGGGCTGCTTTCGCAACCCACCCAGGACACCGGACGCTGGCCGCTTATCGTCCGGCATCTTTTCCTGATCATCTGGTCTACTTGCGAACCACTCATCGCCCGCATTCGACGATACAAAAGTATACCATTCCGGGGGTGTCTGTCAACAAGAATCTTCACCATCCCCGCCGGGGATCGCTATTTTCTTTCGTGTCTGTGTAAGACGAAGCCAGTACTGACTTTAGGGTAGAAGTACGTGGACTTCTGGGGCATTCGAAGCCCGGCTCGGGCCACCGAGAAGACCGATTCGATGGGCGTGGGGCGCAGGAGAAACACCGCCTGCGCATCGATTCGCAGTTGCTCCAGGGCGGGACCGGCGTCGTGCAGGTAGCGCAGGTTCGCCTGCCGCCGCAGGGCGTCCTCCCCGATGCCCAGGGCCTGGTGCAGCACCGCCTCGTGCAGGACCGAGACATCCAGGTCGCGCAGCGGGCCGGGCAGGCCCGCCAGGGCCTCCGGGGCGCTGCCGGGCAGCAGTTCCAGGTCCCACAGGGTGTCGTCGCCGCGGCGCGCGAAGCCCAGCAGGCGGCCCGGGCGCGCCGGTGCCGCGCGCTCCCAGCGCTCCACGTCGGCGGGCTGGTCCCACCGGCCCGCTGCCCGCACGAGGAAGAAGCGGCGCAGCGTGTCCTCGAGCGCGGCGAACCGGCCGGCCTCCAGGCCGTGCACCACCCGGTGGGTCGGCAGGATGCTCAGGCCCGGCTGAGGCACCGGGGCGAAGAACGCCACGCAGTAGGCCGCCGTGCCCGGATCCTCGCCGCGCTCGCGCATCTCCGCCAGGTGCCGCAGCGCCGACTCGTAACGGTGGTGCCCGTCGGCGAACACCAGCGGCTGGCCGTGCAGCGCCCGCATCACGGTCTCGCACGCCTCCGGCTCGTCCATGCGCCACAACTCGTCGTGCCCGTGATCGTGCCCGCCGCGCGTCGCGCGGGCGTCCCACGGGCGCGTCATGGCGGCCTCGAGCGCGGTGCGCACGTGGCCGCCGGGGTCCTCGAACAACGCGAAGACCGGGCTCAGGTTCACACGCACCTCGCGCAGCAGCCGGTAGCGGTCCTCGCGCGGCCCCGCCAGCGTGTTCTCGTGGGCCATCACCTGCCGGCCGAAGGGCTCCAGGCGCAGCAGACCCAGGAAGCCGACCCGCTCGGCCACCCCCGAGCCGTTGCGTCGGTAGGCCTGCCGGTACGGGTAGAACGCCGGGTGCGGGTCCTGCACCAGCGCGCCCTCCCCCAACCACGCCTCCAACTGCTCGCGCGAGGCGCGGTAGCGGCTGTCCGGCTGACCCGGATGATCCTCGGGCAGGATCAGGCGCACCACGTTGTGCGGGTGACGCTCGCGCAGCCCGGCCACCTCGGCCGGGCTTTCGATGACATCGTAGGGCGGCGCGATGACCCGGCTCAGGTCGCGGCGCTCGCCGGAGAATCGCAGGGCTCGGAAGGGTCGGACTTCGGGCATTTCCTCTCTCCGGGAATTCCGACGCCGGGCAGTCACTCGAGCCTGCCGCGGCGCGTGTTCCGTGAACTCCTGCCGGGAGCGGGCCTCGACGCCCGCCCCGCAGTCCTCAGGGTGAGATCATCGGCCGGGAAAACCACATCTTCGCCACGCGCTCGGCGGGCTTGTGCTGCGGCGTGAACGTCCGGTCGGCCGGACCTCCGGCGTCGTCGTGTTTCGGGTGCCACTTCCACAGGCATACGCCCGCAAACCACGGCCGGTCCCAGAACACCCGGAACAGCGCCTCGTAGCAGCGCTCCTGCAGGCCCATGTCCGCGGGGCCGTCGGGGTCCCATTCCCACGGGCGCGTCGCGGCGCTGCGGCAGCTCTTGTAGCCGACCTCGGTGAACAGCACCGGCCGTCCCCAGGCGCGCGCCGCGCCCTCCAGGGGTTCACGCCAGCGCTCCCACCCGCGCTCCAGTTCCGCCCCCGCCGGCGAGGGGAACTCCGAGAGGGGGTAATACGCCTGCACGCCGATGGCGTCGAGCGCGTCCCAGAAGGCCACGCTGTCCACCTCGCCATCCCAGTTCGCGGCGTAGGTGAGCCGTCCGTGATACACGCGGCGCACGGCGGCGATGACCGCACGCCAGTCGCGCTCGCGCGAGGCCGTGCCCTTCAGTTCCACGCCCACGCACAGCATCTCCATGCGCTCCCGCTCCGCCAGCGCGGCGTAGTGGGTGATGAACGCGGTGTACTCGCGGAACCACGCCTGCCAGCCGCGCGCGTCGCGCATGCGAATCTCGCCACACCAGCGGCCGCCGTGCAGCCACACGTGCGGCTTGAGCATCACCTTGAGCCCTGCGCGGTGGGCCAGGCGCGCGGTCACCGCGAGACCGGTATCCGTCTCCCCCCAGTAGGGGCCAAAGCCCAGCACGCTGCGGGAATTCACGCGGATTCGCGGCTCGTCCACCGCGCGCTGCCACCCGAAGGGAGTCTGCGAGATCCAGCCGGCGCCCAGGGCCGTCACCGGGGCCAGGTCGGCCGCAACCACGGGGCGGCCCCCCTCCCAGCACACGCCGCGGACCCGCTCGGCGGCGGGCACGACCGGGGGCGGGCTCGAGACGGGCGGGGACCCGGCCCTCGCCGGGGCGGCGGTCAGCAGGATCGCGAGCACGGCGCCGAAGTGAAGTGCCCGGGGTTGCAGCCGGGGCGTGGGCAAGTTGGTTTCCTCCAGTGGATTCGATGCATCCGCGGCGCGGAGTGTTCGCGGGCCGGGCCCAAGTCGCAACCCGAACCCGCAGCCCGAACCCGTGTCGCGGGCCGGGCCCGGGATGGTATACTGCCGCGTCCGACTTGCCCAATCCCATCTCCCTGCACGGCAGGCCTTTCACATCACCGAGGTTCTGCATGTCCCGATCCGGCCTGATCCTCGCGATCTGCCTGTGCCTGCTCTCTTCCGCGCCAGGGCGATGCGCCGGCGGGGTGACTCGCTCCTGGCAGGTCTCCCTCGAAGCTCCCGGCTCCCACGAGCGGTTGATGCTGGGCGGATTCGACGTCGCCCACGTGCGTCCCGGCTACCGGGCGCTGGTCCTGGCCGACGACGCGGAGGCCGCGCGGCTGGCGGCCACGGGCTTCGACCCACTGTTGCTGGACGCCGATCCCGGGAGGACGCTGTCCGCGCGCGCGGCGACGGATCTCCAGGCCGGAGGGTCCGCACGGGGCATGCCCGCGTCCCCCGAGACGGTGCCCGCCTTCGGCGCCGGCACCATGGCCGGCCACTTCACCACCACCGAGATCAAGGGCTTCCTGGACTCGCTGGCGGCCACCGACACGCACGGGATCTTCTCCAGCGTGGACACCGTGGGCTGGTCCTACCGCCACCGGCCCATCTGGGGGGTGCGCGTCACCGGCCCCGGCGCCGGGCCGAAACCGCGGGTGTGGTACAACGCGCTGATCCACGCGCGCGAGCCCGGGGGCATGGAGTCCCTGCTCCACTTCCTGGGGCGGCTGCACGAGGGCTATGGCGTGGATCCCGACCTCACGTATCTCGTGGACCGGCGGGAGCTGTACTTCGTGCCGCTGCTGAACCCCGACGGCTACGCGGTCAACGAGAGCATCTACGCCAGCACCGGCTCGGTCGGGCTGTGGCGCAAGAACACCCGTGACAACGACAGCAACGGCATCCTCAACGGCCAGGACGGCGTGGACCTGAACCGCAACTTCGGCGCCAAGTGGGGCTACGACAACGCGGGCAGCAGCCCCACGCGAGCCAGCGAGGCCTATCGCGGCCCGGCGGCATGGTCGGAGCCCGAGACGCGGGCCGTCCGCGCGTGGTGCGACTCGCTGCAGTTCACCAGCGCCCTGAGCTTCCACGCCTACGGCGGGCTGGTGCTGTTCCCCTACGGCTACGTCAACCTGGTGCCCCCGGACTCCTCCTCCTTCTACGAATGGGGCCAGGACTTCGCCGCCGACAACCACTCCACCGTGGGCAATCCGCCGCGCACGCTGTACGTGGTGAACGGCGACGCGGACGACTGGCTGTATTCCGAGGTCACGGAGAAGAGCCGCGCGTGGCCCGCCACCGCCGAGGTGGGCGACGCCAACGACGGCTTCTGGCCGCAGCCTTCGCGCGTGCTGCCGCTGGCCCGGCAGCAGGTGCGCGGGGAGATGGGCACCGCCTACCTCGCAGGCAGGTTCTTCCGGCTCCAGGGCGCGCCGGTGATCGCGGGCGACGGACGGGTGCACCCCGGGGTGCGCGCCACGATGCGGCTGCAGGTGAAGAACCGCGGCCTCACCGAGACCGGCACGGGCCCGCTCACCGCGACGCTGCGCAACCTCGACGGCCTGGCGGCGGTGCTGGACAGCGTGGCCACGTACGTTCCGCCCCCCCCCGGCACGATCGCCGCCCCGGTGGACTCCGGTTTCGTGGTGTACGCCGGGCCGGCCGTCCCCCCCGGTCGGGTGCTGAACTTCCAGGTGGTCTTCTCCGACGTCGAGGGCTACTCCGGCACCGACTCCTTTCAGGTCGTGGTGGGCACCCCGGCGGTCCTTTTCGCCGACAGCGCCGAGGCAGGCATGGCGAGCTGGACCGCGAACGGCTGGAACACCACCACCGCGCAGGCGCACGACGGGCTGCGCAGCTTCGCCGACAGCCCGGGCATCTACTACCTCGCGAACGCCGACACCCGCATGACGCTGGCGCAGCCCCTGGACCTCTCCGCAGCCCCGAACGCGTACCTGTTCTTCTGGACCCGCTGGGATATCGAGGCGGGGTTCGACTGCGGCACGGTGGAGATTTCCCCCGACTCGGGGGCCACCTGGTCCGCACTCCCCGGGCGATTCACCCGCGCGGGCGCCGGCAACCTGGGCGGCTTTTCGGGAGGCGCACAGCCGCTCGACGCCCCGGTCTACGACGCCTACCGGCACGAGTTCGTGGAGGAGCGCGTGGACCTCTCCGCCTATGCGGGGCCGGGCGGCCGGCCGGTGCTGCTCCGCTTTCGGCTGCGTTCCGACGGCGGCACTCAGCGCGACGGCTGGTACGTGGACGGGATCCGCGTGGTCGCCTTCCACGACGGGTCCCCCACCGCGGTCCGCGAACCGGTGTCACCGCCGGCCTTTCGCGCGGGGCGCGCGGGCCCGAACCCCACCCGCGGCGGCGCCCGGTTGGAGTTTGTGCTCCCCATCGCCGGCCAGGTGCATGCCGAGGTGCTGGGTGTGGATGGCCGGAGGATCGCCCGCCTGCCCGGCGGCCCGATGCCGGCGGGCACACACTGGCTGGAATGGGACGGCAGGAGCGCCGGCGGCGCCCCGGCTCCCCCGGGGATCTACTTCCTGAGGCTGCGCTTCGGTCAGGAAGTCGCCGTGCGGAAGGTGGCCGTGGCCCGGTGAGACCGCGGTCCCAACCCCCGCCGGCCCACCGGCCGCGGTTGCGGATTTTTCGGAATTCGTTTCTGCGCAACGGCTTCCAATGTTGAATTGACACCGTCCGGGGACCGGGTTACATTACTTGCCTGGTCAAAATCTGGCCCGCGAATGCGCCTCCACCAAGTTCGCGATCCGACCGAAGTTTCACCTCGACGGAGCGCCCGGCCGTTCCCCGGGGATCCGGGAGTATTTGCATGCCGCAAGCCACCAAGGGTGACCAGGTTACGACCGCCAAGATCGCGGACGTGTTCCGCAAGGCGAAGTCCTTCACCAAGGCCGCCGAAGCGCGCGCCGCGGGCCTGTACCCTTACTTCCGCGCCATCCAGGAGTCCCACGACACCATCGTGGTGATTGACGGCCGCGAAATGGTGATGGTCGGGTCCAACAACTACCTCGGTCTCACGCACGATCCGCGCGTCCTGGAGGCGGCGGAGGAAGCCTCCCGCCGCTACGGCACCGGATGCACCGGCAGCCGCTTCCTCAACGGCACGCTGGACATTCACCTCGAGTTGGAAGCCGAGCTGGCCGCGTTCTCGGGCAAGCAGGCGGCCATGATGTTCTCCACCGGCTTCTTCACCAACCAGGGCGCGATCGCCACGCTGGTGGGCCGCAGCGACGTCGTGATCATCGACAAGCTCGACCACGCCTCCATCGTGGAAGGCTGCATGCTCTCCATGGGCCAGACCGAGCGGTTCAAGCACAACGACCTGGCCGAACTGGAGCGCATCCTCGCGAACCTGGAACCGCGCAAGGGCCGCCTGATCGCCGTGGACGGGATCTTCAGCATGGAGGGCGACATCGCCCCCCTCCCGCCGATTCTCGAGCTGTGCCACAAGTACGGAGCGCGGTTGCTGGTGGACGAGGCCCACTCCACCGGGGTGCTGGGCGCCCATGGCGCGGGCACCTGCGAGCACTTTGGCGTGGCGGCGCAGACCGACGTGATCACCGCCACCTTCTCCAAGAGCTTCGCCTCCATCGGCGGCTACGTGGCCGCGGATGCGGACGTGATCGATTACCTGCGCCACCACTCCCGGCCGTTCATCTTCAGCGCGGCCATGCCGCCCTACGCGGTGGCCACGGTGCGCGCGGCCCTCAAGATCATCCGCGAGGAGCCCGAGCGCCGCGAGAATCTCTGGAAGAACGCCCGCTACATGATGGAGAACTTCCGCCGCCTCGGCTTCGACATCGGCGGCTGTGAGACCCCCATCGTCCCGGTGATCACCGGGGACACGCACACCACGCTCGTGGTGTGGAAGCAGCTGTTCGAGGAAGGCGTGTTCACCAACCCGGTGGTCAGCCCCGCCGTGCCCGAGAACCAGTGCCGGATCCGCACCAGCTACATCGCCACCCACACCCGGGAACAGCTGGATTTCGTGCTCGACAAGTTCGAGAAGGTCGGCAGGCGGATGGGGCTCATCCACTAACCCGGAGCTGCCCGACATGACAGTGGAAGTCCGCCCGGTCCGCGACAAGCGCGACCTCGAGACATTCGTTCGCCTCCCCTGGGACATCTACCGCGACGACCCCAACTGGGTGCCGCCGCTGCTTTCCGACGTGCGCTTCCAGCACGACGCCAGCCGCAACCCGTTCTTCGAACGCAACCACCTCCAGGACTTCGTCGCCTACGACGGCGGCAGGCCCGTGGGCCGCATCTCCGCGGTGCACAACGTGGTGTCCAACGAGTTCTGGGACGACAAGATCGGCTTCTTCGGGTTCTTCGAGAGCGTGGACCGCCAGGACGTGGCGCGGGCGCTGGTGCGCGAAGCGGCCCGCTGGCTCGAGGGCCGGGGCCTGACCTCGGTGCGCGGCCCGATGAACTACTCCACCAACGACGACATCGGCGCGCTCATCGAGGGCTTCGACCGCCCGCCGGTCCTGCTCATGCCGTACAACCCGCGCTACTACCCGGAGTTGCTCACGTCCACCGGGCTCACGAAGGTCAAGGACGTGGTGGCCTACGTGATGGAGCCCATCGTGCTCCCGGAGCGGCTGGAGCGCGGCGCGGAGCTGGTGAAGAAGCGGCGCAGCATCACGGTGCGCCCGCTCAACATGAAGAAATTCGAGGCGGAGCTGCAGGCCATCCAGGACATCTACAACAAGGCGTGGGAGCGCAACTGGGGCTTCTGCCCCATGAGTGCGCGGGAAATCGAGCACATGGCCGAGCAGTTCAAGGCCGCCGTGGACCCCAACCTGGTCCTGTTTGCCGAGATGGACAACCAGCCGGTGGCGTTCCTGCTGGCCTTCCCCGACCTCAACATCGCCCTCAAGCACGTCAACGGACGGCTGTTCCCGTTTGGACTGTTCAAGTTCCTGTGGCACAAGCGCAAGATCCGCTCCGGCCGCGTGCTCACCCTGGGCGTGAAGGAGGGCTACCGCAAGCTGGGGATCGACGCCCTCCTGATGTTCGAGGTGACCCGGGCCGCCCAGCGCATCGGCTACACCATGGGCGAGTTCTCGTGGATCCTCGAGGACAACCTGATCGCCCGCACGCCGCTGGAGAACCTCGGGGCGAAGGTGTACAAGACCTACCGCATCTACGAAGCGCCGGTGGAGCGCCTGCGCTGATGGCGCGGGCGCTGGTCACCGGGGGCACGGGGTTCGTCGGGGGCGCGCTGGCCATGGAGCTCAAGCGCTCCGGCTACGAGCTCGACGCCCTGGTGCGCCCCGCCGGCAAGCGCGCCCTGCTCGAATCCCTGGGCGCCCGCCTGGTCCCCGGAGATCTCTCCGACCGAAAGGCCCTCGAGGAGGCGGTGCGCCACGCCCACGTGGTGCACCACGTCGCGGCGGTGGTGCGCGCGCGCGACCCCCGCGAGTTCGAGCGCAGTAATGTCGAGGGCACCCGGCTGCTGCTGGAAGTGTGCGCCTCCCGGCCCGGCGGCGCGCCTCGCGTGGTGCTGGTGAGCAGCCTCGCAGCCGCGGGCCCCTCGCCCGACGGCCGCCCGCTCACCGAGGACGACACGCCCCATCCGGTCACCGCCTACGGTCGCAGCAAGCTGGCCCAGGAGCGGCTCGCCGGGGAGTTCCGCGACCGGGTGCCGGTGATTGTGGTGCGCCCGCCCGTGGTGTACGGTCCGCGGGATACCGGGGTGCTGGTGCTGTTCCGGATGGCCATGCGCGGCTTCAGCCCGCTGCTGGTCGGGGGCACCGAGCGCAGTTGCATGATCCACGTGGATGACCTGGCCGCCGCCCTGCGCCTGGCCGGAGAGAAGGGCCCGCCGGGCGCGGTGTACTTCGCCACCGACGGCACCGACCACCACACCTTCGAGATGGCGAAGGCCATTGCAAAGGTGCTCGGCCGCCGCACCCTTCCGCTGCCCGCGCCCCTGGTGGTGGCGCGCGCGGTGGCCCGCGTGAACCGCTGGCTTACGCCGCGCGACCTCACACCGGTCCTGGACCCCGACAAGGTGATCGATCTGTCGCAGCGTTTCTGGGTGTGTTCCGACGCGCGCGCCCGTCGCGAATTGGGGTATTCTTCGCGCTGGGACCTGCAGACGGGCCTGGAGCAGACTGCGAAGTGGTACCGGGACGAGGGATGGCTGTGACGGAACCCACGAGGACGGCCGGGGCGGGACGCGTGAGCGACGCGAAGGAGTGGCACGGGAAGACCGGGGAGGCGGTGCGCCCGGCGTTCGCCGTTTCACACCTGGAGCCCGCGGACATCGCGGTCGGGGTGTACGTCCTGTTCACCACGGCGGTGCTGACGATCCACCCGCACTCGGTGCCGGGCGCGGGCCTGTCCCTGGCGCTGCGCGCGCTGGTGCTGGCGCTCCTGGCGCTGCTCGCCACCGGGCGCTTCCCGGTCCGGCTGCAGTGGCTGCGCGACTTCTATCCCATCCTGCTGACCCCGTTCTTCTACGAGGAAATCGGCCACCTCAACCGGGCCTTCACCGTGGGATTCCACGATGCCATGGTGGTCGGCTGGGAGCACGCGGTGTTCGGCGGCCAGCCCAGCGTGACGCTGCGACAGGTCTTCCCGCAGGTATGGCTCTCCGAGTACCTGCACCTGGCCTACCTCAGCTACTACTTCCTGGCCCCGGCGCTGGCCCTGGTGCTGTACCTTTCGCGCCGTCGCGCCGAGTTCCGGGTGTACATGGGCACGATGTCGGTGAGCTTCTTTCTGTGCATGACCATCTTCATCTTCTTCCCCGTCACCGGCCCGTTCCACTACTTCGTCCCGCCGCTGCCGGGCGCGGTGGGCCGCTGGCTGCCCCACGTCGTGCACTGGGTGTTGCGGGGCGGATCCTCGCTGGGCAGCGCCTTCCCCAGCTCGCACGTGGCCGTATCCATGACGGTGCTGTTCATGGCGTGGCGTTACAGCCGGACGACATTCTGGGTCCTGCTGGCGCTGGTGCCGGCGCTGTCCGTGGGGGCGGTGTACGGCGGCTTCCACTACGCCATCGACGCGGTGGCCGGCCTGGCGCTGGCGATGTTCGTGTACGCGGTGGTGCCGGGCATCCTGGAGCGCCGCGGGGGCATGCGCGCGCGCTGACTTGGCCGCAGGGGCCGAGCCGCCGGCCGGATTCGGGGAGCCTCTTCCATGATCGTGATGAAGTTCGGCGGCACCTCGGTGCGCAACGCCCGGGCCATGTCCGCCGTGGCGGAGATCGTGGCCGCCGCGCGCCCACGGAAGCCGCTGGTGGTGGTCTCGGCGGTCTCGGGCGCCACCGACATCCTGCTCAAGGCGGCCTTCGCCGCCGGCGAGGGCCAGGGGAAGGACGCCGGGGCGGCCGTGGCCGCGCTGCATGAGCGCCACGTCGGGATCGCGGACGACATCGCCCCCGCCGGCGAAGCCCCGGCGCTGCGCGCGGCGATCGAGCGGGAGATCGAGGAACTGGCGCTGCTGTTGCGCAGCGTGTCCACCCTGGGCGAGCTGACTCCGCGCAGCCTGGACGCCGCCGCCGCCTTCGGCGAGCGGCTCTCGTCCCACCTGGTGGCCGCCGCGATGCGCAAGCGCGGCCTGCCCGCGGAGCGTGTGGACTCGCGCTCCTTCGTGGTCACCGACGAGGCCTTCACCTCCGCCGCGCCCGACACCGACGCCACGCGCACGCGCTGCCGGACCATGCTGCTCCCGTTGCTCGACGCGGGCACGGTTCCCGTGGCCCAGGGCTTCATCGGGGCCACCCCCGCCGGCGTGACCACCACCCTGGGCCGCGGCGGCTCCGACTACTCCGCCGCCCTGCTGGGCGCGGCCCTGGACGCCGAGACCATCCAGATCTGGACCGACGTGGACGGCCTCATGACCACCGACCCGAGGGTGGTGCCCGGCGCGCGACGCATCCGCGTGGCCTCCTTCGACGAGGCCGCCGAGCTGGCCTACTTCGGCGCCAAGGTGCTCCACCCGGCAACGGTGCTGCCCGCCGTGGAAAGCGGCATCCCGGTGGAGATCCGCAACACGCTCAATCCAGCCTGCGAGGGCACGCGCATCGTGCCCGTGGCCCCGCCCTCGCGCAGCCCCGTGAAGTCCATCGCCTTCAAGCGCGGCGTGACGCTGGTGAATGTCACCTCCACGCGCATGCTGATGGCTTTCGGCTTCCTGCGCGCGCTGTTCGAGGTGTTCGACCGCCACCGCACCTCGGTGGACGTGGTGACCACCTCGGAGGTCTCCGTCTCGGTGACCCTGGACCGCACCGAGCGCCTGGACGAGATCCGCCGCGACCTGGGAGCGTTCGGCCAGGTGTCGGTGGAGTCCGCCCAGGCCATCGTGTGCGTGGTGGGTGCGAATCTGAAGTCCACGCCGGGCGTGGTGGCGCGCATCTTCGGCGCGCTGGGCCCGGCCGAGCTGCGCATGATCAGCCAGGGCGCTTCGGAGATCAACCTGACGTTCGTGATCGAGGAGCGGGAAGTGGACGGGGTGGTGCGGAGGCTGCACGAGGAGTTCTTCGGGGACGCGGATCCGGAGGTGTTTGCGTAGAACCGCGCTCTGCGACGCATGCTCATCCCGGCGCCCCGGCCCGGGGAACCTCCGCAGGGTAGCCACCTGCATCTCCATCCACGTTGCCCTCCACCATCCCCCGTAACCGCCCCTCCTCCACCTCCCGAGTGTCGCACTGCACCCACAGCTGGTCGTGCGCGTCCACGCTGACGTCCTTGATCCCCGGGACCTTGCGCAGCTTCTCCGCCAGCGTGGCCTCCTCCGCGTGGGTCATGCGCGCCAGCGCGAAGTGAATCACCTTGAGATGTGCCGCCTGCCGCAGCCCTCGGTTCAGGAATAGACTCACCACCGCAAGTCCCACGATGCCCAGCGCCAGGAGGTGGGGCGCCTTCACGCCCAGCGCGCCCGCGGTGAGCCCCCCCAGGAACGCCCCCATGAACTGCGATCCGTTGAACAGCCCCAGCGCGGCGCCGCGGATGGAGGTGCGCGTCAGGCGTGTGAACAGCGACGGCAGCAGCGGCTCCAGGATGGCGAAGCCGGCCACGAACAGGATCAGCGCGGCGACCAGGTCGCCCCGCTCGGGCGGCGCGTTGAGCGCCAGGTAGGTGCCGGCGGCGACGGCCACCCACGCGAAGAACACGAACAGGTCCGGGCGGGGAAAGCGGCGCTGGAGGGCGGCGGCCACGAACATCACCACCAGCCCGGCCAGGATGATGGGAAGGTAGGCCTGCCACAGATCGCGCGGGATCACCGCATGCGCCAGGCGCAGCGGCACCACCACGAACAGCGCCGTCAGCGTGAAGTGCAGCAGGAACACCTGCGCCGTGAGGCGCGCCAGCGGGGCCTCGCGCAGCACTCCCAGGTACTCGCGCAGGCCCTCGCCGCGGCGGTCGTGGCTGGCGGCCTGCCGGATGCGCGGCGGCTCGGGCAGCAGCAGCATCGCCGCCAGCGCGCCCACCGCGCAGAGCACGCCGCTGCCCCAGAACACGGCCGGCAGGCTGAAGTTATGCGTGAGAACCGGGCCGGTCACCACGCCCAGCCCGAAGGACACCCCCACGATGGTGCCCAGCCACGCCATGGCCTGGGGCCGGGTGTCCTCGTCGGTGAGGTCGGCCACGTAGGCGAGCATGGTGGAGGCCACCGCGCCCGCGCCCTGCAGGAAGCGCCCGGCGATGAGCGCGTAGATGTCGTGGGCCGAGGCGCACACCGCGCAGCCTGCGGAGAAGACCACCAGCCCCAGCGCGAACACGTTGCGCCGGCCCAGCCGGTCGCTGGCGGCCCCGAAGGGCACCTGGAACAGGCCCTGGGTGAGCCCGTAGACTCCCACTGCCAGCCCGGTGAGCGCGGCGGTGCTGTGGGCCATGTCCATGGCGTAGGGGGACAGCATCGGCAGGACCAGGGAGAGCGAGAGCAGGCGCAGACAGTAGAGGACGAACAGGAGCAGCAGGTGGGTCCTGCGCCTCCCGGCCACCGGGCGGGGGCCGGCGCCCGCGGGCAGGGCGGCCACGTCCCTCTCAGCGCTCCCCGGCGCGGGCCACGCCGCCGTAGCGGCGCTCGACATAGCCCGCGAGCAGCTCGAGGAACTCGCCCGCGATATTCTCGCCCTTGAGCGTGACGGTCAGCTTCCCGTCCACGAACACCGGGGCCTTGGGGTCCTCGCCCGTGCCGGGCAGCGAGATGCCGATGTCGGCGTGGCGCGACTCTCCGGGCCCGTTCACCACGCAGCCCATGACCGCCACCTGCAGGGTCTCCACGCCCGGGTAGCGCCGCTGCCAGTCGGGCATGCTCCGGCGGATGTGGCCCTGGATCTCCTCGGCGAGCTGCTGGAAGAAGATGCTGGTGGTGCGCCCGCAGCCCGGGCACGAGGTGACCTGCGGCTCGAAGTGGCGCAGGTCCAGCGATTGCAGCAGCTGCCGGCACAGCCGCACCTCCTCGGTGCGATCCCCGCCCGGCGACGGCGTGAGGCTGGCGCGAATGGTGTCGCCGATGCCCTCCAGCAGCAGCGGCGAAAGCGCGGCCACCGTGGCCACCGCGCCCTTGGTACCCATGCCCGCCTCGGTGAGCCCCAGGTGCAGCGCGTACTCGCAGCGCGCCGCCAGGTCACGGTACACCTCCAGCAGGTCGCGCACCCGCGAGACCTTCACCGAGAGCACGATGCGCTCCGCCGGAAGACCGAATTCCGCCGCCATCGCCGCCGAGCGCAGCGCACTCTCGCGCAGCGCCGCCAGCGTGACCTCGCGCGGGCCCAGCGGCTCGGCCAGCTTCGCGTTGGCATCCATCATGGAAGTGAGCAGCGCCCTGTCCAGCGAGCCCCAGTTCACCCCGATCCGCACCGGCTTCCCGTGCTCCACCGCCACCGCGACCATCTGCCGGAAATTCTCGTCGCGCCCCCTGCCCACGCCCACGTTTCCGGGGTTGATGCGGTACTTATCGAGCGCCGCCGCGCACTCCGGAAAATCGCGCAACAACTGGTGCCCGTTGAAGTGAAAGTCCCCCACCAGCGGCACATCCAGCCCCCGGTCGCGCAGCCGCATCCGGATCTCCGGCACCGCCCCCGCCGCCTCGCGCGTATTGACCGTGACCCGCACGATCTCCGAGCCCGCAATGAAGAGCCCGGCAGCCTGCGAAGCCGTGGACAGAGCGTCGGCAGTCTCCGTGTTGGTCATGGACTGCACGACCACGGGATGGCCTCCACCCATGGTGACGGAACCGACAGAAACGGGATGGGAACGACGGCGCGGAAGAGGCATTCAGGTGTTCTCCGGGACGCAGGGACTCCGGGCTGCGCGAAGCGGGGCGGCGCCCGCAGTCTCGAGTCAGGATAGAACCCGGCGGCCGGATTCACAAGCCTCGCGGGCAGCCGCAGCGAGGCTGAGCAGGATGCTCAGCCGAGCGTGCCGCGGAGAGAATCTACAGGCCTCGGGCTCCCGGAGGGCGCGAAATGTGTGCCGCGGTCAAAATCCCCGGCCCCCAGCTTCCGGAGGACGCGAAATCCGTGTACCATGGCCGTGGCTTCTGTCTGTTCCTTCTCAACCATGGAGGGCCTCATGAGGCGCACGGCCGCCGTGGCGTTGATCCTGAGCCTGCTGATGCTCCTGGCGGGCTGCGACGATGCCACCAACCCATCCAATGACACCTTCACCGACAAGCTGACCCTGGGCACCGGAATGAGCGGCTTCAACATCACCGGCGAGACGACCGCGTTTCACATCGCGGCCGCGTCCGTGACGATCTACTGGCGACTGGAGAGCAACCTCGACATCGGTGGCTCGCAGGTGCGGATCCGGATGGAGAGCATCTCGGGCGGGGTCTACACGCCGGTGGACAGCGCCAGCTACGGGAACCCCCAGACGTACGGGCACATCATGGTGTCCTCCTACCCCTGGACCCGCACAGGGGCGTTCCGGGCGGTGGGGATCATCCAGTCCACCGGTCGCGTCGTGGGGACGAAGGAGTTCGCGGTCCACTAGACCCGGGCCGGGCGGCATTCAGACGGGGCACCGGGCGGCGTGCGCGCCCGGTGCCCCGTGTCGTTGTCGGCCGCAGGACACCTAGTGGTAGTGCGCGTTCATCTCGCCGGCCCGTATGGCCACCTTCAGGCGGTTGCCCTTGGGCGGATAGGGGCAGTTGTAGTGGTCAGACACGGCGCACGCGGGGTTGTAGGCGGTGTTGAAGTCCAGCACGTACAGGCCCGACTGCATGCGCGTGACGTCCACGTACCGCCCCAGCGGATAGGACTGCTTCCCGCTGGTGGCATCCGTGAAAAACACTCCCAGGTCGTTCTCCCCCACGCCCGGCTCGAGCAGCCGCACCGCCTCCAGGCGGCAGGGGCTCCGGCCCACGGTGAAGTCGAACCAGCCCAGCCGCACCGCGTGCCGCTGGTTTCCCCGGGTGGAGAGGATGATCGTGGTTTCGGGCCTCGGGCTCGCGGTGAGCGGCAGCTGGAAGCGGTACGCAAAGTCCACCGGGAAGAACTTCAGGCCCTTGTAGTCGCGGTAGCGCGGGCTCTTCGGGTCGAAGACGATGATGGCCGGGAACCGCTGGTGCGAGAGCCGCAGCGTGTAGCGGCCCAGGCCCACGGCGCTGGGGCCCACCCGGGCCTCGCGGCGCTCCGCGTCCTTCACCTTGAAGGTCGCGCCGGCGTCCACGGTGGCCACCTGGAACGAATCGCCGGCCACGGTCACCTGCAGGTGGTGCGGCTTCACGGCCGCGTCCGCGATGACCACGTCGTTGTCCGCGGCGCCGCCCACGGTGAGCGTGGTCCGGGTGCCGAAGTCCTTGCGCTGGACGGTGGCCAGGTAGGAGGTGGGCGCGGACTTGAGCCAGCCCTCGGTCTGCCTCCGGTCGCGCAGGATGGCGGCCTTGAGCGTCTCGGCCTCGGCCGGCGCGAGCTTCGCGGGCCCGGCGGGAACGGGTGGGGCGGCAGCGGTGGCGAGGACGAGCAGGGCGGCGAGCGCTGGGAGCATCCAATTCCTCCGTGAATGTCTGTGGGGCCCGTGGCGGGCCGCGGGTGCGCGAAGTGGGCCCGGGCCGGCCGGCCCCGACCGATCCCCGGACCGACTTGACCTTGTGGGCGCGCACGGGCATAGTAACGGCTCTTCCGCCCTCCATGCTGGCCCATGGAAACCACTTTGCCAATGCGTTTTGCCGCGCTGTCCGCCGCCCTCCTGCTCGCCGCCTCCCTGGGCGGCGGCACGGGTGTGTCCCCATCCGCGGCGGCGGAGCCCGCGTCCGGCGTTTCCCTTCCCGGCCCGCTGGGCACGCCCGGCGCCCTGGGCTTCCGGTACTCCCGGGACTACACCACCGGCAGCCGCATGGGCCTCACGGTCACCAACTACGGTTTCTTCGGGACCAACCTCACCGACCGCACCCCGTCCATGGAGTACCCGCTGGGCAGCGGCATGGAACACCTGGTGCGGGCGGGGCTGTGGGTGGGCGCGCGCACGCTGCCGACGGGCTCGGACACGTCGTTCCAGGCCACCGCGCACGTCTCCACCGGCTGCGTGGACGGGATGTATGGCGGCACGCCCGGCAGCGCCGGCGGAACCGAGTGGGCCCCCGCGGGCAACAACCTCCTGCGCCGCAGCCGCCTCGAGAACGACAGGAACTACAGCCGCACCGCGGTCTCGGAACAGGACCTGATCGCCGAGTACAGCGACGACGCGCGCGCCCCCATCACCGGGCTCGAGCCGCACGTGCCGCTGCAGTTGAAGACCCGGGTGGAGACGTACAGCTGGAGCTTCGACCTGGCGAGCGCCTTCGTGGTGGCGCACTTCAAGATCACCAACACCGGCGACCTGCTGCGCAACGTCTACGTGGGGCTGTACTCGCAGCTGGTGTCCAACAACAAGCTGCTGTACTCGGGCTGGCTGCCCAACGCGGGCACCGGCCCGCGCACCTGGTTCTACAGCACCAAGCTGGACTACTCCGACAGCCTGAAGCTGGTGGAGGAGCATTTCTGCGCCGCCGAGGGCCACTGCATCACCGAGGAGGTCAACCCCTACTGGGCGGGCGTGAAGTTCCTGGGCTCGCGGACCGTCTCGCCGCGCGCACAGCCGCACTGGCAGTGGTGGCGCTACGATCCGGCCTCGGACCTGAGCAAGTACGACGCGTTGCGCTACAGCCGGATGGCCGACACCGCCCGCGCCGAGCCCACCTCCAACATCCTGCTGGGCAGCGATTCCCCGGTGGAGATGTTCACGCTGGGCCCGTTCCCGGTGTTGGAGCGGGACTCCAGCATCACCGTGGACTTCGCGTTCGTGGCCGGGCGGGGGCGCGAAGCGCTGGAGTCCCACGCGCGATTCGCGCAGCTGGCCTTCGACCTGAACTACGTGCTGCCCACGCCGCCACCCTCGCCGAAGATCAGGCTGATACCCCGGGGCAATGCGCTGGACGTGTACTGGGACGCCTTCCCGGAGGGCGTGGCGGACTCCACCAGCCTGCGCACGGACAAGCACGACTTCGAAGGCTACCGGCTGTACCTGGGCGAGGATCCCGAGAAGATGCCGCTGGTGTTCCAGGCGGACGTGGCCGACAGCGTGCCGCCCAACACCGGATTGGAGCGCTGGCGCCTGCCGGAGCCGCGCCGTTTCGGGGACGATACCACGGCGTACACCTACCGCTACCGGGTGGAGGGCATGCGCGACGGCTTCAAGTACTTCGCCGCCATGACCAGTTTCGACAAGGGCGACGCGCGGGTGCCGAGCCTGGAGAGCGGCATCAGCCAGAACCTGGCCATGGCGTTCCCGGGGCCCGATCCCGCGGCCACGGCGGCACAGGGGATCAGTGTCTTCCCCAACCCCTACCGCGTGGAAGCCCGCTGGGACGCCGCGTCCCTGGCGCGAAATCACTATCTGTGGTTCGTGGGCTTGCCGGCCCGGGCGAAGGTGCGCGTGTACTCGCTGGCGGGGGACCTGGTGAAGAGCTTTGACTTCGACTCGTCCACCTACCGCGGCCAGGGCGCCCGCGGCGTGTACGACCCCGGCAACACCGGCGGCCTGAAGGCGCCCGCGTTTTCCGGCTCCATGATGGCCTGGGACCTGATCAGCGACAGGGACCAGGCAGTGGCCACGGGACTCTACCTGTACTCCGTGGAGGACGTGAAGACCGGCCAGCGCCACGTGGGGAAGTTCGCGGTGATCAAGTCGGACCGCGAGACGGGCTTCTAGGGCCGCCCCCCACCACCCGGGGGCCCGGGCTCCTGTCGCGCAGCGCCGGCGCCCCGGGCTCAGAACAACGCCATCTGCGGCCCATCCAGGTCCACGCCTTCCAGGCGCAGCAGCTTCTCCTTGCGCGGGAGCCCGCCGCCGAAGCCGGTCAGCGAACCGTCCGCGCCGATCACGCGGTGGCAGGGCACGATGATGGCCACCGGGTTGCTGCCCACCGCCCCGCCCACGGCGCGTGACAGTTCCACGCCGCCCAGGTCCCGGGCAAGCTCCCCGTAGGTGCGGGTCTTCCCGTAGGGAATGGTGAGCAGGATCTCCCAGACCTGCCACTCGAAGTCGGTGCCGCGGAGGTCCAGCTGCAACTGGAAGCGCTTCCGCTCGCCCTTGAAATACTCGCCCAGCTGCCTGCGGGTCGCGCGCATGTGGACCTCGGCGTCGCTGTCGCCACGCGGGGCCGCCCTGGGGCTGGAGGGCGCGCGGTTGAGGAAGGCCAGGCGCAACAGGCCATTCTCGGTGGCCTCGAGCTCCAGCGCCCCGACCGGGGTGGCGAGCAGGTGGCTGATCACCGACATTCCGGGCCCTCCCTCACACTCCGACGAGCTCTTCCTCGGGCCTTCCCGAGCGCGGGCGGGCCGGCGGGCGGATGGCCCCGGTGGGCGCCGACGGCCCGTGGCCCGCGGATTTCGAAGTCGGCTTCGCGTTCCACACCCGGGTCATGATCAGCGCCCCGGCGATGGAGAACGGGATGATGCACAGCACCCACACCTGCGCGTTGGCCGCCTGGTGGGTGGCGGACGGCGCCACGCCGTCCCAGCCGTACGTCTTGAGGATCCAGCCCATCCAGTAGCCGGTAAAGCCCGCGGCGACGTACTGGATGCCGTCCAGCATGCCCGCCGCCGTGGCGGCCGCCTTGCGGCCGCCGAAGTCCATGGAAGCCGTGCCCGAGAGCATGCCGTGCACGCCGAAGATCCACATGCAGCAGAACCCGATCAGGAAGGTGGCCATTCCCGCGCTGCCGGCGTAGCCCAGCCACAGCAGCGAGAGCGCCTGCGCGATGTAGAACAGGAACGCCACCGGGGGCCTCCGGGAGTGGAACAGCTTGTCGGACATCCAGCCGCATAGCAGGCCGCCGCAGATGCCCCCCAGCGTGACGCCGAAGCCGGCCCACCAGAACATCGCGGTGCCCTTGCCCACGTGGTGCACCTCGGAGAGGAACTCGGTGAAGTAGAGCATCAGCCCCTGGCGCACGAACCCGGTGCAGAATTCGGCGGCGGCGATGGTGACCAGCACCGGGTTTGTAAGCACCATCTTCGCGATGTAGGCCAGGTTCACCGGGGTCTCGTCGCCCGAGGAGGCGTCCGCGGTGTGGAAGTCCGCGTGGCCCGCGTGCGAGGGCCGGTCGCGCACCACCAGCAGGTCCACCACGTACATCAGTGCGATGGCCAGCGACGGGACCAGGAACACCCAGTACCACGGGAAGTGCGCCAGGATCCAACCGCCGAAGGAGATCGCCAGGAAGTAGCCGCTGGAGATCATGATCCCGAAGATCCCGCCGAACACACCGCGCTCGCGCACGTGGAACCACGCCGCGTTCACCTTCACCACCGAGAGCGCGCCGAAGCTCTGGAAGTACATGTTCACCGAGTACAGCAGCGACATCCCCACGATGAGCTTGGTGGCCCAGCCGTTGAGGAACAGCAACCCGATGGCGAGGTTCACCGCCGACGCGCCCAGCGCACCCACCAGGATGGCCTTGCGCCCGCCGATGCGGTCGGCCAGCGGGCCGTTGAAGATCACGCTCAGCGCATAGGTCCAGAATCCCGCGGTGGCGATGATCCCCATCTGCGCCTTGTCGAGATGGAACATCTGGCCCATGTCGCCCTTGACCACGTTGAAGTTGTAGCGGCCCATGTAGAACGTGGCGTAGGTGAGGCCGAGGGGAAACCAGTTGTAGAACCTGCGGAGCCTGAAGGCTGGACTGTGGTTCGGAGCGCCAGCGGCACTGGAACTCGGCACACCCGCGGTCATTCGGTCCTCCGGTCGGGGATCGGATGTCACACTCACTTTTCAGCGGAACGCCGCAACGGTACCGCGCCCGCGACCCCGAAACAAGCCCGAACCGCGGACGCGGCGATCCCTCCCCCGCCGGCGGGGGCGGATGCGTAGATCCCCATGTTTCATCCGTGTAAACTATTTCCGCGGATGGGGATGCACCCGACCCGCCACGCGGGGCCGGGCGCAGTCCGCCGAGGCATGCCAGGCCCCCGGAGGGCACTCGAATGCCCACGCCACGCCCGGGAGGCCATGGTCCCAGGCGCGGGGCTACTGAACCCGGATGGATGTGGGCTCCCCCGTTACGCAGGGTGCGCGAGCAGCCTGACGCCTCCCGGGGTAGGCTCCAGGCGTGGCTGCAGGGGAGTCCCCGGAGGACATTCCACTGCGCGCACCTTGAGTATCACTTGTTTGCCCTTGCATTCCCGGCGAAACCGAATATATTTGTCATTACTAGCTGCCAGACACCTTCGCAAGTCAGCATTCTCCTTTATGGCCGCAGTCATCTTCACTTCATCATACTCGCCCTGAGCATCCGTATACTGACAGTTCATTCTCCAATCTGACGGCGTCGGCTTCCGCGGCGCACCGGTATTCTGGCCGCAGGGAACCAGCCGGTTCCGCCCCGTTCGCGCGGCGGACCGGCTCCGTGACTCTGCCCGAGACGCGGTGGAAGGCCCACTTCCGACCCGCGGAGAGCGCCTGCTCTCGGAGGATGACTCTCATGCCCCTGCCCACTCGTGTTCATCTTGCCCCCACGGCAGCTGCTGTTCTCCTGGCGCTGACCGCCGCCGCAAGTGGCGCCGCCGCCACACCCCTGACCACCACGGTGAAATCCGAGATCCAGGACAACAAGCTCACCGTGACGATCACGAAGGGCTCGGATACCGTGAAATGGGACAATCTCGAGATCCGGTGCGGAAAGGATGATGTCATCGCCGACTACGCCACGGCCACGCCAGGTTGGGGCATCGCCGGATTCGAGCAGACCGGGAACGTGAAGTACCTCAAGCTGGTCACGCCACAGGACCCGGGCAACCTGGGACACCGGATCAAGCACGATGCGAGCGAGGTCATCGTGATCACCGGGCCCGAACAACGCGGAGGCGGCGGGATGGTGTATATGACTCTGGGAGACGACGCCCAGGGCAATGGCATACCGTCGGGCTCGGCCCACAACGGCCCGACCTTCCTCGCCTACCAGCCGTCGGCCGGCGAAGTCTGGCCGGCCGTGGGCTGGCCGGGGAGGATCCTGCTGGTTCTGCTGGCGATGTCCGGAGGCATCTACCTCCTGCGGCGGCGGGCTTCCACCGGCGCGACGCCCCGCTGAGCCTGCCACACAGGTCCCACCTCCCTGGCCGGCGCGCCTCCCTTCGTCGGCGCGCCGGCGGGGAGTTTCGTGGAAAGACCGGGAGGAATCCGGGGCATGGGAACGTCGGGCGCAGAGGCACGAGTGTCGTCGGAGAAGGAGAGCCGGCGCCGCGCCCTCAGGTTCGCCGCCCATTTCGTGGGGCTGTGGTTGCTCCTGGACGTCCTCACGTCCCTGGCGCGGCCGCTGCACGACCTGGTGAATCACGGCCTGGCGCGCCTGATGGCGCTGGTCCTGCCGCTCGTGGGGCTGCCCTGCGAAGCCCGGGGGGACACCTTCTACTTCCACGGAACCCGGGCGCGGTTGGACGATCCGTGCAACGGGATCCAACTGGCCACCATACTCGTGGCGTGGGTGCTCGCCAGCCGCACGAGCTGGCACCGGCGGGGGCTGGCAATGCGATGGATGCTCCCGACGCTGGCGGCCCTCAATCTGCTGCGGTTGTTCTCGCTGGTGGGCCTCACCGTCTTCCAGCCGGCGCTGGTCGACGTCGTGCATCTGTACGTCTGGCAGGTCGGCATGATGGGGGCAGTGATGGCCATGGCGGTCGGATGGCTGCGACGTGAACAGGCCGGCGCTCCGCGCCGCCCGCGCGGCTAGCTTCCTGGGCGTATCGTCGGTCATCTACGCGGCGCTCAGCGCGTGGCACGCCCCCTATGATGGGTTCCTGTGCGTGCTGGCCACACCGCTCCTGCGGTTCCTGTCCGGTGAGGCGAACAGCCTCGGCTGGATGGGCGACGGCATCGGGTGCACCCGGGCCGGGGACGGCCGGGTGTTCCCGTTGGGGGACCTGTCGGCCCTCTGGGCCCAGCTGCCCATCTACCTCGGGCTGTGCGCCACGGCTCCCCGTCGCGCCCTCGCGCACGCGGCCGGGCTCGGGGCGGGCGTCGCAGGGTTGATCTGCCTGCAGGTCGTCACGATCACCCTATTCGGAATACTGGCGTGCTGGCAGCGGAGCCGCCCGGGGGTGGAGCTGGTCGCGGCCGCCTACGCCGTGCTGACCAGCCTGCATTGGGTGGCACCGGCAGCGCTGTGGCTGGTCCAGTTTCCGCCCGGGATCTTCGGATCGGCGAATTCCCGCCCCCGCAAGCTCCCCCTCCCGCGGTAGGTGCACCCGTATTGTCACGGGGCGCCGGTCGTGACAAAGTTGCCCCGACCCGATCGGTCGGGACCACTTTGAGGGAGGTGTGGGATGAGATGCGAAGTGCGCTTCAACCACGGCATGAGCTTCACCGGGATCGGCGAGACCGGGCACGGCGTGCTGATGGACACCAAGGCCGAGGCGGGCGGCTCCGACGCCGCCGCCACGCCCAAGGAGCTGGTGCTCCACGCGCTGGGCGGCTGCACCGGGATGGACGTGGTGTCCATCCTGCGCAAGATGCGCGTGAGCCCGGCGTCGTTCCGCGTGGTCATCGAGGCCGAGCTGCAGGAGGAGGCCCCGAGGGCGTTCCTGGCGGCGCACCTCGAGTATCAGTTCGAAGGGCAGGACCTGCCGCTGGAATCGCTGCAGCGGGCGGTCGAACTTTCGCAGGATAAGTACTGCTCCGTGAGCCACACGCTGCGCAAGGGGATGGCGCTAAGCTGGTCCATCACCGTGAACGGCGAGAAGAAGTAGGTCAGGCAAGAATGCCTGACCTGCGCTTCCGGCAGGCATGGGAGCCTGATCCGCACTCCCGGCAGGCATGAGAGCCTGACCCGCACTCCCGGCAGGCATGAGAGCCTGACCCGCACTCCCGGCAGGCATGAGAGCCTGCCTTACACTGAGATCTCATGCACGCCGACGCCGCCCGCTGGATCGAACACCTGCGCCTGGAGCGCCACCCCGAGGGGGGGTGGTTCCGCGAGACCTACCGTTCCCCGGCACGCCTGGAGATCCCGGGCGCCCCGCCGGGCAGCCCGATGCGTTCCCTCGCGACGTCCATCTATTTCCTGCTGGAGGGGACCGATTTCTCCGCCTTCCACCGCCTGCTTTCCGACGAGGTGTGGCACTTTCATGCGGGTGGCGCGGTGCTCCTGGTCGCCATCGACCCCGCCGGGCGGCTGCGCAGCTTCACGCTGGGCAGCGACGCCGGGCGGGGTGAGACGCCCCAGGTGGCGATCCGCGCCGGGTGGTGGTACGCGGCCCGCCTGGAGGACACGGATTCCTACGCCCTCACGGGCTGCGCCGTCTCCCCGGGCTTCGAGTACCAGGACTGGGAGCTGGGGAGTCGGGAGGAACTACAGTCGGCATTCCCGCAGCACGGCCGGGTGATCCAGGAGCTGACGCGCGGGTAGGTGCGGCGGGAAGCCGGACTGTGTCGTTCGGCCGGCTAGGCCTTGCGGACGTTCGCCGCCTGCAGGCCCTTGGGACCCTGCGTCACGTCGAACTCGAGCGCGTCACCCTCAGCGAGCGTCTTGAAGCCCTCGCCCGAGATGGCGGAGAAATGGACGAATACGTCCTCGCCGCCGTTCGACTGGGTGATGAAGCCAAAGCCCTTTGCCTCGTTGAACCACTTCACGGTGCCACTTGCCACTTGCAACTCCTGAGGTATCCGGGTCCGAAGACCCGCTCTTGCCACGCATCACGCCGCGGCAGCGTCCGGTCTGCATGACCGGTGCTCCGATTGCCCCGGGCTGGCCGGCCAACAAAAAACCGCCAGAGTAGTCTCTGGCGGAGATTGAACGGTGACGGCACATCCACTGGCAACCGAAGACAAGGGGACTATATCCCGGATGCGGGGGGAAAGATAGTCAAATCCGCACGGGGGCCATCCGGACCACCTCCCCGGCCTACCCCGCCCCCAGCGCCTCCCGGCACTTTTCCGCCAACTCCCGCAGCGAGAACGGCTTCTGGATGAAGTGCAGGCCGGCGTCCAACTCGCTGCCGTGCACGATCACGTCGGCGGGATAGCCCGACATGAACAGGCAGGCCAGCCCCGGCTGCAGCCCGGTGATCCGCGCCGCCAGGTCGCGGCCGTTCATCCCCGGCATGATCACGTCGGTCAGCAGCAGGTGGATGTCCCCGGCGTGGGAGGCCGCCTGCCGGATCGCATCCTCCCCGGTGCCCGCGGCCAGCACGGTGTAGCCCAGCCGTTCCAGCATCGCGCGGCTCATGGCCAGAATGGCGGGCTCGTCCTCGACCAGCAGGACCGTCCTGCCGATCCCCTGGCCGGCCGAGGTGACCTGGGCGGGCACGGTCTCCTCGGCATCCCCGGCATGCCGGGGCAGGAAGATCTCGAAGCGGGTGCCCTTGCCCGGCTCGCTGGAGGCCTGGATGAACCCGCCGTTCTGGTTCACCACGCCGTAGACCGTTGCCAGCCCCAGCCCGGTGCCCTCGCCCACCCCCTTGGTGGTGTAGAACGGTTCGAAGATGTGGTCCAGCGTGTCCGCGTCCATCCCGCAGCCGTCGTCGCTCACGGTCAGCACCGCGTAGTCGCCGGGGGCGGCCCCGCGGTGCTCGGCGCACCAGGCCTCGTCCAACGTGGCATTGCGCGTCTCGATGGTCACGCGCCCCGGGCCAGCGCCGATCGCATCGCGGGCGTTCACGCACAGGTTGGCCAGCACCTGGTCGAGCTGCGCCGGGTCCATCCGGACCCGCCACAGGTCCACCCCCGGGACCCAGTCCAGGCGGACATGCTCGCCGATGAGGCGCCGGAGCATGCCGAACATGCCGGAGAGGGTGTCGTTGAGGTCCAGCACCCGCGGGGCCACCGGCTGCTTCCTCGCGAACGCCAGGAGTTGTCGCGTGAGCCCGGCTGAGCGCAGCGAAGCCCTGTGGATCTGCTCGATGTCCGCGCGCATGGGGTGCGCGGAGCCTGCCTGGTCCAGCACCAGCTCCACGTGGCCCAGGATCACGCCCAGCATGTTGTTGAAGTCGTGGGCCACGCCCCCCGCGAGCCTTCCCACCACCTCCATCTTCTGCGCCTGCAGCAGCTGCGCCTGCAGCCGCTCGTGCTCCTTCTCCGCCCGCTTGCGCTCGCCGATGTCCTCCACCACCGCGATGTGCTGCCGCGGGGTCTCCCCGGGCGCCCACATGGGCGAGACGGTCAGGTTGGCCCACACCACGGCGCCGTCCGGGCGCAGGTAGCGCTTCTCCATCGAGAAGTTCCGGATGCGTCCCTGGCGCAGCTCCTCCATGCGGTCCACGTCCGGGGGAAGGTCGTCCGGATGGGTGATGGACATGAAGTCGGTGCCCACCATCGAGGCCGGGGTGCGGCCCACGATGTCGGCGAAACGCTGGTTCACGAGCACGAACCTGCCGGTGTTCGTCTCGAGCAGGGCCACGCCGACGGCGGCCTGCTCGAAGATGGCCCGGAAAACGGCCTCGCTCTCGCGCAGCGCCTCCTCGGTGCGCCGGCGCTCGGTGATGTCCAGCATGGAGGTGAGGAAGAGCCCGGGGGAGCCATCGCCGGCCGGCAGCATCACCGCGTTCATGGAGATCCAGTAGATGGAGCCGTCCTTGCGAACGGAGCGCATCTCGCGGTCCCGGACCGCGCCCTTTTCGCGCACCTCCCGCAACAGATCCAGGCGATCCTGGGGATCGGCGTAGCGCTCCTCGGCCGGCACGCGGAGGAACTCCTCGAGGTCGTCGAAGCCCGCCATGCGCAGGATCTCGCGGTTCACGTGGAGCAGCCGGCCGTCCAGCGTGGATACGCTGATCCCGATGTTCACGTTTTCCAGCAGCTGCCGGTAACGCGCCTCGCTCTCGCGGCGGGCGTCGTGCAGCTCCTGCTCGAGCTGGGCGCGCGTCTTGCGCGGCTTCCTCACGGTGCGGCCTCCTGTGAATCGAGCCTCGCGGAGCGGACCGGCGGCTATTCCACCGGCAGGCTGTCCAGGTCACCGGCCACGATGACACTCACCTTCGCCGGGTCGAAGTGCCTCCGGATGGCCTCGTTCACCTGCGCCAGCGTCACCGCCTGGATCTCCCCGGGATAGCGGTCGAGGTAGCCGGGCCCGAACCCGAACTTCTCCGCGTAGGCCAGCTGTTGCGCCACTCCGGTGTTGGTGGCCAGGCGCACCTTGAAGTTGCCCGCATAGAAGCTCTTCTGGGCGTCCAGCTCGGCCTGGGTGACGCCGTCGCGGCAGAACTTCGCCAGCTCGTCCCTGGCCGAGGCCATCGCCTTGTCCAGGTTCTGTGGCGCCACGGCGATGTCCAGGCCCCACGTGCCCTCCAGCAGGTCGGCGCCGAAGAAGCGGGAGTACAGGTTGTAGGTGAGCCCCTCGGTGTCGCGGATGCGCCTCCCGGTGCGCGAGGTGAGCGCGTCCAGGCCGAACACCGCGTTGGCGAGGATGCAGGGGTAGTAGTCGGGGTCCAGGCGCCGCACTCCCCCGTACATCCCGAGCAGCAGGTCCATGTTGGCCTTGCCGCGCATGGTGACCGCCCGGCGCTGGGGCGGGCCCGGCTGGGCGCGCGGCAGGTCGAGCACGGGCGGCTCACCCTCCACCAGGCCCGCAAACTTCTCCTCCACCAGCTTCACCACCGCCGCTGCGTCCACGTCGCCCACCACGGTAAGCACCAGGCTCCCGCCGCGATACCGCGAGGTGTAGAAGTCGCGCACGTCGGCCGCGGTGAGCTTCTCCACCGAGGACGCACGGTCCAGCACGCCCGTGGGCCGCAGCGGATGGCCGTCGGGGAAGACCACCTGGAACAGGGTCTCCTGCGCGCGCGCGCCGGTGTTCTCCGCCTGGCTCAGGAGCTGTCCGCGGCGCTGCAGCTTCAGCTTCCGCAGCTCCTCCTCGGGGAACGAGGGGTGCAGCAGCTGGTCGGCGAGCAGGTCCAGCAGGACGGGCAGGTCGCGGGACATGCCGTAGGCGTCGAAGTTGAGGTCGTACACGCCGGCGGTGAACCCCATCGAGGCGCCCAGGCTCTCGAGCTGGCCCGCCAGGTCGAGCTTGGAGCGGGTGGCTGTGCCGCGAGAGAGCATCCCGGCGGTGACGGCCGCCAGCTCGGGCTTGTCCGCCGGCGCCAGGATGGAGCCGGCCCGCAGCAGCCCGGAGATGGCCACCGTGGGCGCCCCCGGGTTCGGCAGCACGTCCAGCACCAGCCTGCGCGGCCACGCCCGGCGCACCGTGCGCCCGGCGAAGCCCGGGGGCGTGGAAACGGTGCCCCCCACCGAGCTGCCCACCGACACCTCCGGCAGCATCAGCATGCCCCACGGACCGGGAGAGCCACCCTCCGCGGCGCCTGACTGCGCGGGCTCCTGCGGCCTGGCGCCGGGGGTGCCGCCCTCCAGCGCACCGGTCTTCAAGGGCTCGCCCTGCTTCGGCACGAACCAGCCCGCGGTCAGGTGACCGGGAACCAGGTACTTGCGCGCCACGCGCTGCACGTCGGCCGGGGTGACCTTGCGGACCACGTCCAGGTAGTCCACGAACCACTGCCAGTTGGCGGAGGCAACCGCCTCCCCCAGGCCGGCGGCCATGCCGTAGACGCCGTCCCGGCTGGAGGCCAGCCCCACCTCGATGCCGCGCACCGCCCGGTCCACCTCGGCTTGGGAGACCCCGGATACCCGCACCGAGTCCAGCGCCGCGAGGATCGCGGCCTCGGTCTTCGCGTGGCCGGCTCCCGGGGCCAGCTCGGCGTAGGGCATGACCAGGTAGGGATCGCGCAGGGCGTAGTTGCGGCAGTCCACCTCGTTGGCCAGCCCGGTCTCCACCAGGGCCTGGTAGAGCCGCGCGTTGCGCCCGCTGCCCAGGATGGTGGCAAGGACATCCAGGGCGTGCCAGTCGGCGTCCAGGGTGCCGGGCCGCGGATAGGCCAGGATCACGTAGCCCACGTTGCCCGGCCGGGACACCGTGACGCGGCGCTCCCCCTCCTGCTCGGGCTCCACCGTGATCACCTTCGGGATGGGCGCGGGCGCCTTGGGCATCTTCCCGAAGTACCGGTCGAACATGGCCAGCGCGGCGTCGGGCTCGAAGTCCCCCACCAGGATGGCGGAGGAGTTGTCGGGCCAGAAGTAGTTCCGGTAATGGGCGCGGAGCTGCTCGGTGGACACGCCCTCGATGTCCGAGCGGTACCCGATGGTGTCCCAGTGGTACGGGTGCGCCACGATGGCCGCGCCTACCACCGCCTTGGACAGCGCCTCGCCCGGGCTGTTCTCGCCGATTTCGTACTCATTGCGCACCACGGACATCTCGGGCTGGCGCTCGGAGTCCAGGATCTTCGCCGTCTGCATCCGGTCGGCCTCGACCTGCATGGCCAGTTCCAGCCGGTCGGAGGGCACCGTGGAGTAACCGTTCATGCGGTCGTTCCAGGTGGTCATGTTGGTGCTGGAGAAGTCCACCCCCACCTCGCGCAGGGCCACCTGGATGGTCTTGTGCCCGCCGGCCTTCCAGAAGTGCTCGGTGCTCTTGTTGAACAGCATGTGCTCGAGCAGGTGCGCGCTGCCGGTGCAGCCGGGGAACTCGTTTCGCGACCCCACGTGGTAGACCACCATGAAGGTGGCCACCGGTGCATTGTGCCGGGGAACGAGCAGGATGGGCATGCCGTTGGAACGCAGCCGGTACTCGGTGACCGGCCCCTTCCGGGCGACCCGCTCCACGTTCGCGGGCAGGGCCGCGCGGGCCGGGGCGGGGATGGAAAGCGGCGCCGCGAGGAGCGCCAGGAACGCGATCGGGAGCAACCTGCGCATGAAAGCCTCCTGGGAGAGCATCAGCGGGAAGCAGGCCGGGATGACCGGGCCGCCGCAGGGGCGGACGGCCCCCCCGGACAGGCCTCCAAGACGTCGGGAGCGGGTCCTCGGGGACGGCAGGGAACCCCCGCATCATACCCCCGCACGGGAAATTCTTGAATCCGGGACCACATTTTCTTGAATCCCGCCCCGGCGCGCGGTAGAGTGCGCGCGGGAGCTTCACTTGCATCTTGGGTCGCAGCGTTTCCCTGCCCCGGGACGGGGCGCGGAGGGATCCATGGAAGGAAGCGGGACGGGCGCGGTCACGCCCGCGGGGACTCGCAGGTTCGGCTGGCCGACACTGGCCGAGTTCGTGTGGTTCGCGTACCTGGCATGGGCGCTGCCCAGCTTCTTCGCGAAGTACGGCCCGTCCATGCAGCGCTGGTTCACCGGCCACCTGCACTAGCCCGGCGCGGGCACCCCGGATCTGACCCGGAAATCCGACATCCGGTTCGCAACAGCAAGGCCCGCCGTCCAGCGACGGCGGGCCTTGCTGTTGCGGGATCGGGTCGCCCCCGGCCCGGTTGCCAGGATGTCCCCCCGGCTAGTGGGTGTCGCTCCCCGGGCCGTAGGGGTCCACGGCCGGCAGCGGCGGGAACACCGAGACGAACCACAGGTAACACAGCGAGAACAGCCCCAGCACCCCGCCCGCCACGAGCACCTCCACGAAGCCCAGCGTGACGTGCTCCGGGGAGGCCTCGGGCGCCGGCGCGATGAACACCAGGCGCTCCAGCCACAGGCCCGTCAGCATCAGGCAGGCGAAGAACGACAGGCTCTTCGGGTTGGACTTGGCGGCCTTGGTCATCATGGACACGAACGGCACCAGCCACACGCACACCACCGAGGCGATCGAAACCGGCAGCCACGGCGACTCCGCACCCAGGCGGGCCTGCATCCAGCCGGTCTCCTCGGGCAGCTTGGCGTACCAGATGGTCAGGTACTCGGCCCAGTGCATGCTCATCCAGAAGGTGCAGAACGCGAACACCAGCAGCCCCACGGAGTGCATGGTCCGGGGAGTGATGGTCTCCTCCAGCTTCCACTTGAAGCGGACCACCGAGGTGATCACCGCGGTGACGCAGATCGCGCCCAGGAACGTGCCGATGAACCCGATGCCCGGGAAGAGCGTGCTCACCCACTCGGGCTCCATGGACATCACCAGGTCCACGGAGAGCAGCGTCATGGAGATGGCGTAGAAGATCACCACCATCGGCGAGAGGCGCATCAGGGTGAGGCGGTTGCGCTCCACCTCGACGTCCGATCCGCCGAACCCGCGCGCCCAGCCGCGGTAGAGGCCGCGGAGCTTCCCGGGGACCTTGGACTGCAGCACCGCCATGTCGGGCCTCAGCGCCAGGCGCATGAAGGCCAGGTTGAACAGGGTCACGGCCAGCATCACCAGGCCCTGGCGCAGCTGCACGCTTTCGAGATTCAGCCAGTGCGGCGCGGGCTTGTACTCCTCGTGGATCCAGGGGTACACGTGGCGCGCGCCGAGGAACAGGAAGGCCAGGAACAGCAGGTAGCCCGCCGGCTGGAAGGCGCCCAGGCCCTCCATGATGCGCACCACCGGGGCGGCGAAGCGCCCGTTGGACAGGCGCGTGACCGCCGACCACACCACGCCCGCGATCGAGATGCCGTAGAAGAACATCACCGCCACGAAGTAGGCCCGCCATGCGCGCGCCGGGTCGCGCGTGAGCTCGAAGGCGAACATGGCCGCGCCGGCCGCCACCATCAGCAGCAGGATCGCGGACAGCCCGCGCGGGGTGTCCTTGGGAAGCGTCAGCGGGAGGCCCGCGGCCTTGTGGTGGCTCATTTTCCCTGCAGCTTTCTCACGTAGTTCACCACGTCCCAGGCGTCCCGGGCCTTCACCCCGTAGCCGTAGGCGGGCATCAGCACGCCCCCGTGGCGGATGTACACATACATGAACCCGTCGGTGCGCCCCTGCGACAGCGGCAGGGTCAGGTTGGCCACCCCGGGGAACCGGGCCGCCACCGGCCCGTTGCCCAGCCCCGCGGGCCCGTGGCACACCACGCAGTAGCGCTCGAACTCCGCCTTCCCGGCCGCCTCGGACTGCGCCGTGCGCGGCACGGGGTTCACCAGCTTGTCCGCGGCCTCACGGCGGAGCCCCGGATCCACCTTGCCGGTGCGCGGCACGGTGGAGTCGGCCGGGGTCAGGATGACCCGCTGCGGGCGCAGGCCCGGGCTGCGCAGCATGTCCCCGCTCCAGGGGAACGCGCCGGCGGGCCCGGCGGCGGCGAGCGCCGCGCACGCGGCCAGGATCGCGAGCCTAGCCTTCAAGCTTGACCTCCTCCGCGCCGTGGGACTTCAGGGCCTGCGCGGCGGCGTCCCACTTCTCGCGCGGCAGCGCGATCCAGATCCCGATGCGGTCGTTGGAGAAGCGCGGGTCGTAGCCCAGGCGAAGCCGCGTGTGCGGAAGCTTCGAGAGGAGGATGAAACCCACCAGCGTGAAGATGGCCGACAACAGCACCGTCAGCTCGAACATGATGATCACGTAGGCCTGCCACGCCCACACGTACTTTCCGCCCACCACCAGCGGCCAGTCGGCCGCGGTGCCGAAGGTGAGCAGCACGGCGCAGGTGAAGCCGGTGAACGAGCCGCACATGGTGATGTACTTCAGCGGGCTGCGCTCCGGCTCCAGCGCCTCCTCCAGCTCGTGGTGCGGCGCCGGGGCCATCACCTCCAGCTTCGGGTAGCCGGAGCCCTTCAGCGCGCGGATGGCGGCGGCGGCCACGCCCATGTCGTTGAACACGCCCAGCACGCCCTGCGGCTTCATTTCCCGGACCCCCGCTTCGCGTTCAGCGGCAGGACTTCCTTGGTCTCGGCCACGGCCATGATCGGCAGGAGCCTCGAGAACAGCAGGAACCACATGAAGAACCAGCCGAAGCTGCCCACCAGGATCCCGATCTCGATGATGTAGGGCCGGTAGCGGTCCAGCGTGACCGACGGGTCGAACGACTGCGTCAGCGTCTGGGCCACGATCACGAACCGCTCCATCCACATGCCCAGGTTCACGAACAGCGAGATCACGAACAGCGCGGTCAGGTTGCGCCGCACGCCCTTGAAGAAGAGCAGCAGCGGGATGACGGCGTTGCAGGTGATCATGATCCAGAACTCGACCGCCATGGGCCCGAAGGCGCGGTTGAGGAACACCTGCTGCTCGATCACGTTGCCGTGGTACCACACTAGGAAGAACTCGAGCGCGTAGGAGTACGCCACGATGAGCGAGGTGAACAGGCACAGCTTCGCCATCTTGTCGAAGTGGTCGAGCGTGACCCAGCGCTCCAGGCGGAAGATCCGGCGCAGCGGCACCATGATGGTGATCACCAGCCCCACGCCCGAGAAGATGGCTCCCGCCACGAAGTACGGGGCGAAGATGGTGCTGTGCCAGCCGGGGTTGACGGACATCGCGAAGTCCCACGACACCACCGAGTGCACCGAGATCACCAGCGGGGTGGCGAAGGCCGCCAGGTACACGTAGGCGGCGTTGAAGTGCTTCCACTCCCGCGAGGTGCCGCGCCAGCCCAGCGACAGGATGGTGTAGAGGAACTTGCGCAGCGGGCGGGTCTCGCGGTCCCGGGCCGCGGCGATGTCCGGGATCAGGCCGGTGTACAGGAAGATGGAGCTGACGGTGAAGTAGGTGCTCACCGCGAACACGTCCCACACCAGCGGAGAGCGGAAGTTCACCCACAGTTCCCGCTGGTTGGGGTACGGCACGGCGAAGTAGATCATCCAGGAGCGCCCCACGTGGATGATCGGGAACAGCCCGGCGGTCATCACCGCGAGCACGGTCATGGCCTCGGCCATCCGGTAGATCGCCCTCCGGAAGTGCGCCCGGAACAGGAACAGGATCGCCGAAATCAGCGTGCCGGAGTGCGCGATGCCCACCCAGAACACGAAGTTGACGATGTAGGTGCCCCACATCGCCGGGTGCGTGGCCCCGTACACGTAGAAACCGTGCACCAGCTGGTAGTTCCAGGACCACGCGCCCCAGATCACCAGCAGGATGCAGAAGCCCAGCGCCAGGTAGTACTCACGGCTGGGGGTGCGAAGCGCCACCAGCAGCTCTTCGTTGACTTCCTGGTAGGTGGGACGCTCCACCGACGCCGTCGCCCGGCTCATGTCAGGCCTTCGCCGCGTCACGCCGGACGCGCTTGAGGTAGTTGACGTTGGGCTGCATGTTCAGCATTTCGAGGACCTTGTATCCGCGCGGGTTCGTCGCCAGCCGGGCCACGCGGCTGTTCGGGTCGTCCAGGTTGCCGAATACGATCGCCTGCGACGGGCAGGTGCCCGCGCACGCGGGGGTCACGTCGCCGTCGCGGATGTCGCGCCCCTCGTCCTTGGCGGTGTCGCGAGCGGCGGTGATCCGCTGGATGCAGAAGCTGCACTTCTCCATCACGCCCTTGCTGCGCACCGTGACCTCGGGGTTGTACTGCCAGTTCAGCGGCTCGGGGTGCTCGGCCGGCACGTAGTTGAACCGGCGCACCCGGTACGGGCAGTTGTTGGAGCAGTACCGCGTGCCGATGCAGCGGTTGTAGATCTGGGCGTTGATGCCCTCGGGATTGTGATAGGTGGCGTACACGGGGCAGACCGTCTCGCAGCCGGCGTTGTCGCACTGCTGGCAGGTCATGGGCAGGTGGCGCACCTCGAGCGAGCCGTCGGGGCGCCGCTCGTAGAACTTCTCGATCCGGATCCAGGACATCACGCGGTGCTTGTGGGCCTCGTCCCTGCCCACCACCATGATGTTGTTCTCCGCGTAGCAGGCGGTGACGCACGCGCTGCAGCCGGTGCAGCGGTCCAGGTCGATGGCCATGCCCCAGCGGTGCCCGGAGTTGAGGGGGTTCGCGGACAGCGGCCGCTTGGCGTACTCCTTCTTGTATCTCGGCACGTACGGCGTCTCCAGCGCGGCGTCCCCGAAGGGCACCGGCGGCTTCGCCGTGGCCAGCGCCGCCGCCGGGATCAGCTGCGCGATGCCGCGGTCCAGCTGGTCGGTCCCGTAGGAAACGCTGGTCAGCTTCTCATGACGGCCGGTCTTCACCAGCTTCACCCGCGCCTGCAGATAGGCCGGCGCCCCCGAGGCCTCGTCCAGCACCGGTCGCAGCGCGGCGAACGGGTTCATCCCGTGGCCCTTGGCGTAGCGGCCGAGGCTGGTGTGGCCCTGGCCCAGCGGCAGGGCCACGGCGTCGTCGCGCAGCCCCTCGTAGACGAGGACCGGCGCCTCGAGGCGCTGCTCCAGTCCTTCCACCGCCACCACGTCGCCCTGCTCCACGCCCAACGCCTTCGCGGTGGCCGGAGACACCTCCAGCCACGAGTTCCACACCACCTTCGAGACCGGGTCGGGCAGCTCCTGCAGCCACGGCTTGGAGGCATCGCGGCCGTCGTAGAAGAGCGCCGAGGGGAACACCAGCAGCGCCGGGTCGCCCTCCGCGCCGGAGAGTCGCGGCAGCGCGAACCTGAAGGCCCCCGCGCCCGGCAGCACGCGCGCCGCGGAGGCCGCTGGCGGGCTGAAGAGGCCGCCCGCCTGCACCGTGCGGGTCCAGAATGTGTCGAAGTCCACGCCGCCGCCGTGCGCGGCGTGCAGCGGCTTCCAGGCGTCCTGCAGGTAGCCAAGGAAGTCGGCCTGCTTGAGCGCCATGCCGACCTGCCTGCCGGTGGCGAAGAAGATCTCCCCCAGCGAGCGGGTCCCGAACACCGGGCGCATCGCGGGCTGCAGCAGGTTGCGCACGCCCGTCACCGGCTCCGCGTCATCCCACGACTCGAGCGCGTGACTGGCGGGGAGCACCAGGTCGAACAGCTCGGCGGTCTCGTCCATCTGGCGGGCCAGGCTCACCTTGAAGCCCACCTTCTTGAGCGCCGCGGCAAAACCCAGCGAGGCGGGCAGCGTGAACGCCGGGTTGGCGCCGTGCATCACCAGCACGTCCACACCCCCCGCGTTCATGCGGTCCACCAGCGCCTTCATCTCGCGCAGCGACGCCAGGCCCTCGAGCCGCTGCGCGGCGTCCAGGTTCACCGTGGCGCCCACGTTGCCGCAGGCCGCGTTGAGCAGGTGCACCGCCAGGCACAGCCCGGTGGCGTTGTCGCCCTGCGAGGCCACGCCCCCGGCGACCGCAAGGCCCGGGCGGGCCGCCGCGAACTCGCGGGCCAGCCGGCGCAGCGCCTCGGCGGGCACCCCGGAGTGCTTCTCCACCGTGGCCGGGTCCCACGCGGCCGCCGCGGCCGCTGCGGAGCGCTCCCCCAGCCCCTCGGCGGTGATCACGTGCAGCAGGCCCAGGGCCACCGCGATCTCGGAGCCCGGCTGGATCGAAACCACCTGGTCGGCGTTGGCGGCGGTGAGGTCCTGGCGCGAGGTGAAGGCCACGAAGCGCGCGCCGTCGGCGCGGCCGTCGCGCCCGTCGGCCATGCCGCGCGCCGCGCCCACCGGGTTCAGCCAGGTCTCGAGGAAATCCGCGCCCAGCGAGAACACCACGCGGGCCTTCGCGAAGTCGTGCGTGGGCACCACCGCCCGCCCGAACGCCAGCCGCGTGGCTTCGCGCAATGCCTCGTGACCGTATGCCTCGTGGCGCAGCCTCTGGTTGGAGCCCAGCGCCGCCAGCCACTCGCCGACCAGGCGGTCCACCGCGCCGGTCTCGTGGCCGGTCACCACCGCGGTCCTCGCCCCCGCGGCGCGCGCCTTCACCGCCAGCAGGCCCAGCGCCTGGTCCCAGGTCACGGGCTTCCAGGTGGCGCCGTCGCGCTGCATCGGGGTGCGCAGCCGGTCGGGGTGGTACAGCGACTGCAGGCCGGCCTGGCCGCGCGCGCACAGCGCGCCCCGGTTCACCGGGTGCTCCGCGTTGCCCTCCAGCTTGACGACGCGACCCTCGCGGGTGGTGGCCACCACCCCGCAGCCCGCCGGACACTCGCGGCACGCGCTGGAGTAATACGTGGGAATGCCGGGGATGATGTCCTCGGGCTGCGCGGAGAACGGGAGCACCGTCTCGGCGGGCCGCCGGGCACAGCCTGCCGCCACGGCCGCACCGCCGAGGCCCACCAGCTTCAGGAAATCGCGCCGCTTCAATCCGTCGGACATCTTCGAATCACCTGTGGCAGGTGTAACAGTCGATGCTGGCGGCGAACTTCGTGTTGTGGAGGTTCGCCTTGTGGCACTTCACGCACCAGCCCATCTTCAGCGATGAGTACTTGTAGACCCGCTCCATCGTCTCCACCGGCCCGTGACAGGCCTGGCATTCCAGCCCGGCCTTCACGTGCCGCTTGTGGTTGAAGAACGCGTGGTCCGGGAGACGGTAGACGCTGACCCAGGGGATCGGCTCGCCGCGCGTGAAGTAGTCGCGCACCGACTGGATCTGCTTGTCGAACTCGGGCGTGGAGCCGTTCACGAACTTGTGGCAGTTCATGCACACGGAGACGGCCGGAATGTTCGCCACCGGCGACTTGTCGGCGTAGGCGTGGCAGTACAGGCACGGGATCCGGTACTGGCCCGCGTGGATGTTGTGACGGAAGTCGATGGGCTGGACCGGGCCGGAGGACGGGATGCCGCGGGCGGCGGAAGGCACGGTCACGCCGGAGGAAGTAATGACCCCGCGCGCGGGGCCACACCCCTCGAGGGAGAGTGCCGCGGCCAGTAGGACAAGCGATCCGATCAGGAAACGGGCCGACGATCGATCCATGAGTCTCATTCCGCCACGGGGACCGGGGAGCCCCCCGCGGAAGTCAACGCAATCTCTACAACCGCCCAGGCGCACCCGCACCTGCCGGGTACCGCTGCCGAGCGTGGTGAGATTCCTTAGGTGAGCGGCCAGCTCGAGTCCAAACAACCGCGCCAACTTAACCGAAATGCCGGACTCACGCAAGCATGGACTTCCGGTCCCGCCCTGCCGATTAAGGACCCGATGGAAACGGGACTCAATCTGGCGCCGGGCGGCGCATCGCCGGCCGGGGCGGACAACGAAAGCGCTGTGAGCGGGTTGCGGCCGGATGGGCCCCCCGCTGCCCCACCCATGCCCGCGGCCATGCCGGCCCCCGAGGTGCGGGCGATTCGCGCGTGGCTCCCCGAGGCCGGCGGCGCGCTCCAGGAAGCGCCGGGGCTGATGCTCGCGCGGAGCGCCGCATACTCTCTGTACGAAGCCCTCGCGGCCCAGGCGGAGGCGGGCCAGTTGCGCACCCTGGCGGGGAGGATCCACGTGGGACCGGTCCGGGCGGGCGGGGTTTCCGCCGGGGCCGGCCGCGCGTGGATCTCGACCGTGCGTGCGGGACTGGAGAGACTCAGGCCGGCGGCTCCCGCAGCCGTGTGGTTCCGTCCTCAGGACGGCTGGGAGGTGGCCCGCGCGCTGGTATGGGCCCGCACCCGCGGCACGAGGGTCCGGGTCCAGGCCCCCGGCGCCGCGGTTGGCCCCACGGAGGCCCGGCCCGGGGCAGTTCAGAAGGACTGCCTGGTGCTGGATCTCTCCGGCCTCACCGCGCTCGGGGTCAGCGCCGCGCGACGGCGCGTGGTGCTGGGGGCGGGAGTGACCGCGGCGGCCGCGCGGGAGCGGCTGGCCGGCGCCGGCCTCGCGCTGCGCGCGGTGCCCGAGGACGAGTCGCACTCCGTGGCCGCCTGGTTCTCCGCTTCGGGAATCGGCCGCAACAGTTTCGCGCACGGACCGGGCCCGTCGGGAGTGCGCGCGGTGGACCTGGCGACTCCCGACGGCTACTTCCTGCGGCTTCATGACGACGGCGGGCTGGACCTCCTCGAGGATCTCCGCCGCGGCCCGAGGCACCTGGAGGTGGAGGCGGCGCTGGACTGGCTGGACCGCGCCGGGCTTCCGCCGCTGCGCCCCGCCGACCTGTGCGGTTCCGACTTCCGCGTCGGCGTGGTGGTCGCCCTGCACGTGGATGCGGGGGTGCCGCGCGAGCCGCTGGAGGCGCGGGCGCACTTCTTCGCGTTTCGCGAGCCCGTCGCGGCGCTGCGCTTCGCCCGCTGCCTGGCCGAGGAGGCGGAACGCTCCGGCCGGCTGCCGACCAATCTCGAGTACCTGTCCGCCGAGGGCGGCGTGTACGTGGACTTCGAGGACGCGTCCTCGGAGGAGCTCCTGCAGGCCCCGTCGCTCTCCGCGCACCGCGAGCGGGAATCCCCCGGGACTGCCCGGCGCATCCTGGACCGGCGCGCCTCCGGGCCGGCGTCCGGGGAAGGCGCCGTCGCGGGCCTCGGGTGCAACGCCGTGATGGAGTCGGAAGCCGCGGCGCAGTTTATGGGAGCGGCCGCATCCCTCGCGCGGCGCCTGCGTGCCGTGACGGGGTTCCGGGTCCTGTTCCTGCGCCGCGCGCGGGTGCGCGTGAGCCTGCAGGCAGGCTCCGGGGTCGTGCTGGCCCTGCTCGCGGCCCTCGCCGAAACCGAGTACGCAGCCGTGGCCGTGCCCCCGGGCGCGGCCCCGCCGGGACACGCCGCGGCGCGCCTGGCGTGGCGCGTGCTGCGTGCCGCGCGTGCCGCGATCTCCTGGGTGCGCAACCTGGCGCTCACTGCCCCCCTGCGCCGCCCGGCCGAGCCGACCCAGGGAAACTGAACCTGCGGGCCCGTCCCGCGGTGGAGGGAACCACCATGCTGGAATTCGACCTGCTGGTCATCGGGACCGGCCCCGCCGGGCAGCGCGCCGCGGTGCAGGCGTCCAAGCTGGGCCACAGCGTCGCCGTCGTGGAGCGGCGCGAGGCGGTGGGGGGCGTGTGCCTGAACACCGGGACGGTGCCCAGCAAGACGCTGCGCGAGGCCGTGCTGTACCTCACCGGCCACCAGCAGCGCGGCATGTACGGCGACTCCCACCGGGTGAAGCAGAACATCACCGCACAGGACCTGCACCGGCGCACCGACTGCGTGGTGCAGCGCGAGATGCAGGTAATCCGCTCCCAGATGCAGCGCAACGGCATCGCCGTGCTCACCGGCACGGCCACCTTTGTGGATCCGCACACGCTGGTGGTGCGCGGCGAGGGCGAGCCGCTGCGCGTGTCGGCGGAGCGGATTGTGATCGCCGTGGGGACGCGGCCGGCGGTGCCCGACAGCATCCCCACCGACGGCGAGGTGATCCTGGACACCGACCAGGTGCTCCGGCTGCGCGACATCCCCCGCACCCTCACGGTGGTGGGTGGCGGGGTGATCGGCACGGAGTACGCGTCCATGTTCGCGGTGCTGGGCACGCGCGTCACGCTGGTGGACAAGCGGCCGCGGCTGATGGAGTTCCTGGACAGCGAGATCGTGGACGACCTGGTGTTCCAGCTGCGCGACATGGGTGTGGTGTTCCGGCTGGGCGAGGATGTGAGCTCCATCGAGATGGACGGCGACGGCCGCGCCGTGGCGCGGCTGGGCAGCGGCAAGGTGATCACTTCGCAGGCGCTGCTGTACTCCGCCGGGCGGGCGGGCGCCACGGAGGACCTCAACCTGGACGCCGCCGGCCTGGAAGCGGACGGCCGCGGCCGCATCAAGGTGGACGGGCAGTTCCGAACCGCGGTGGCGCACATCTATGCCGCGGGCGACGTGATCGGCTTCCCCAGCCTGGCCTCCACCAGCGCCGAGCAGGGCCGCCTCGCGGCCTGCCACGCGCTGGGCATCGCGTCGGGCATGGTGCCGGTGCTGTTCCCCTACGGCATCTACTCCATCCCCGAGATCAGCTTCGTGGGGCGCAGCGAGGACGAGCTCACGCGGGACGGCGTGCCCTACGAGGTGGGCGTGGCCCGCTACCGCGAGATCGCCCGCGGCCAGATCCTGGGCGACGAGAACGGCTTGGTGAAGCTCCTGTTCCACCGCGAGTCGCGCGCGCTGCTGGGGGCCCACGCCATCGGCACCGGGGCCACCGAGCTGATTCACATCGCCCAGGCGGTGATGGCCTTCGGCGGGGGGCTCGAGTTCTTCCTGGCCAACGTGTTCAACTACCCCACCCTGGCGGAGTGCTACAAGGTCGCGGCGCTGGACTGCATGAACAAGCTGGGCGTCGCCCCGGGATCGGTCGCCCTGCCGCGGGCGGCCTGAAGCGGCGCGGGCGGACTCCTTCAAGGGCCGATCAGGCCGCGGTCCGGCCTGTCGCAACCAGGCCGGGGTCCGGGCGGCCCCGATCCGGGCTGTCCCCGGGACCGTCTTCTCTGCTATAATCCACTATGTTGCGCCGGTGGGGGATTCTCCGCGTGGGGATCCCCCGACTCACATCCCCCGTGAGCGGCGCGGCGGCCCCCGTTCCCCGACGACCACTTCGCGCTCCGCCAACCGGAAAGGGCCACCATGCGTCGTGCCGTACCCCTGACCATCCCGGCAGTCCTGGCCACGCTGGCCCTGCTGCACTTCTCCCCCGCGTCCGCGGCCCAGAAGCGGGTGCTCTTCGACAACACCCACGCGGAGACCGCCGGCAACGCGGACTGGATCATTGACACCGACCAGCCGCTCCCGGTGCCCGACCAGTCCACCGTGACCATGGCCACGCCGCGAACCACCTGGCTGGGTGCCATCTCCTCGTGGGGTATCGACCTGGCAAAGCGCGGCGTGTACGTGGCCACGCTCACCTCCGCGTACGGGATCACCTACGGCAACATCGGGAATCCCTATGACCTCTCGAAGTTCGACGCGTTCGTGATCCCCGAGCCGAATACCCCGTTCAGCGCGGCGGAATCCACGGCCATCTTCAATTTTGTGCGCGACGGCGGCGGGATCGTCGCGGTGGGGGACCACAACGCGTCCGACCGCAACAGCGACGGCTGGGACTCCCCCCGCATCTACAACGCACTGGACGCCCAGAAACTCTGGGGTGTGCACTGGAACGTCACCGGCGAGGGCAACAACAATTTCTCCCAGACCTCCACGAACGTCGCGAGCTCGGCCAGCGACTCGGTCCTCCACGGCCCCGTGGGCGACGTCACGGGGCTGGCGTTCCACGCCGGGGACTCCTTCGTGCTCTACCCGGGCATCAACGCCACGGTGCGCGGGGAGGTGTGGATGAACGGCGTGCCCCAGTCCAGCACCACCCAGGTGATGGCGGCCAGCGTGGTGTACGGCAACGGTCGCATCGTGTTCGTGGGCGACAGCAGCCCCGCCGACGACGGCTCGGCGCAGCCCGGCAACAGCAACATCTTCGACGGCTGGGGCGAAGCCGGCGCCACCGACAGCACCCTGTTCATGAACGCCACCTACTGGGTGATGCGCCGCGACGTGGCCGCCGCCGACACCACCCGCCCCGTCGCCACCGTGATCGCCCCCAACGGCGGCGAATCCTGGCCGCAGGGCAGCTCGCAGACGGTCCAGTGGTCGTCCACCGACAACGTCGCCGTGGACTCCGTGAACCTGGACTACTCCGTCCACGGTGCCGCCGGCCCGTGGCTGTCCCTGCAGCACGGCCTGTCCGCCAGCGGAACCACCGCCTGGACCATCCCCAACGGAGCCACCGACAGCGCCCTGGTCCGCGCCACCGCGTTCGACCACGCCCTGAACCAGGGCAATGACGTCAGCGACGCGATGTTCCACGTGACCGTCCCCGTGGTGGGAGCCGGCAACGCCACGGATGCACTGGCCCTCTACCGCCCCTCCCCCAATCCCGGCGCCGGACCGCAGCGCCTGCGCTACTCGATCCCCACACCGGGGCGGGTGTCGCTGGACGTGCTGGACGTGGCCGGCCGCACCGTGTGGCAGGTCGCCGCGGCCCAGCAGACCGCCGGGGAGCACAGCGTAGACTGGGACGGCAGGAATGCGTCGGGCGCCCACGCCCCCGCGGGCCTCTACTTCGTGCGCCTGAGCACTGAAGCAGGAATGCGCACCCAGCGCCTGGTGCGCCTGCGCTAAGGCGGATGTGGGTCAGGCATGAATGCCTGACCTGCGACGCATCGCGGCTTCGACGCACGTCACTGCAAGGCCCTCTTCCGGGGCGCGGGTGCACCTCTCAGGGTGCGTCTGCGACCGACGGAGCCAGGAGGCGGAGGAGAGAGCAGCCGCAGCGATGGCTCGACAGGATGTCGAGCCGAGCGGGCCCTGAGAGGTGCACCCGCGCCCCGGGAGAGGGCATGGGAAGACGTGTCGGCGCAGCGGGAAGTAACGGCGTGCAGAGGTGCCCGCCCACAACGCGAAGGGGCGGCCCGCAAGCCGCCCCTGTTCGTTTCCAGTCGCACTGTCCGCCCCGGCCTACCGCCGCATGCGTTCCCTGGCACTCAGCCCCTTCGGCCGCCTTCCGAACGGCGGCGGCGGCGGCGCCGGCTTCGGCTCCTCGATCGGAGTGCCGTCCGCCTGGAACTTCGCGATCGGCCGCCCGATGGCCTTCTCGATGGTCTTCAGGTCGTCGATCTCGAAAGGCGAGATGATGGTGGTGGCCTTGCCGCTGGCCTCGGCGCGCGCCGTGCGGCCCACGCGGTGCACGTAGTCGTCCGCGCACTGCGGGACGTCGAAGTTCACCACGTGCGCGATGTTGGCCACGTCAATGCCGCGCGCGGCAATGTCGGTGGCCACCAGGATGCGGTAGCGCCCGCTGCGGAAGCCGTCCAGGGCCGACTCGCGCTGCGCCTGGGTGCGCGAGGAGTGCAACCGCGCCGCGTGGTAGCCCATGGTGCGCAGGGTGCGGCCCAGCCGCTCGGCCCGGATCCGGGTTCGGGTGAACACCAGCACCGTCCCGTCCTCGTCGGCCAGGATCTGCAGCAGCACCTGCTGCTTCAGGAAGTTGTCGCACATCACCACGCGCTGGTCCGCGCGGTCCGCGGGCGCGGTGCGGAGCCCGATGCTGACCTTCACCGGGTTGTGCAGCTGGTCATACACCAGCCGCTCCAGGCCCTGCGGGATGGTGGCCGAAAACAGCATCGTCTGCCGCTCACGCGGACAGGAGGCGAAGATGCGCCGGATCTGCGGCATGAAGCCCATGTCCAGCATCCGGTCGGCCTCGTCGAGCACCAGCACCTTGAGCGTCTTGAGGCTCACCGCGTGGCGCTGCAGCAGGTCAATCAGCCGCCCGGGGGTGGCCACCAGCACGTCGGGGTGGCGGCGCATGGCCTCCAGCTGAGGCTCGATGCTCACGCCGCCATACACGGCGACGGTGACCAGCTTGCTCTCCCGGCCCAGCTCCTCGAAGGTGCTCTGGATCTGCACCGCCAGCTCGCGCGTGGGGGCGAGCACCAGCGCACGCAGTCCGCGGCCGCCTGCAAGCCGCCGCAGGATGGGGATGGCGAAGCAGCCGGTCTTGCCCGTGCCGGTCTGGGCCCCCGCGATCACGTCGCGGCCCTCGATCGCGGGCGGAATACTCTGCTCCTGGATGGTTGTGGGCTGGATCCAGCCGATGCGGTTGATGTCCTTCAACAGCGTGGCCGGAAGGTCAAAGATCTGGAACGCGGATTGGGCAAGATTTCGATGCATGGGAGGCCCTAACGGAGAGCGGGGCGCACGGGGCCCGCGGGTCGCTCCAGGACGCGCGGACGGCACTGCCTTCGCGCGGCCCGGGGCCCCGGACCTCCGGTCGCTCCCGGGAACAAAAAAGCCGCGAGCCCGGGTAGGCGGTTCGCGGATATGTGATTTCCGTTCATCATTTCACGCTTACTATAGGAGAGCCGGGCGGGCGCTGTCAACGAGGCCGCAGATAAGGCAGGTGCCGGCCCCCATGGCCCCAGGTTCTCCGTGGCGCGAGGGGATACGGCTGGCTACACTCCCGGCGACGCCCGGCTTCCGCCATGGCCCTCAACCTGTGGCCGGGCACCCACATCCATGACGAACCTCACCCGCTTCTGCCTGCTCCTCACGTTGCTGGCGGTGGCGTCCGCCTCCCTGGCGGCGCCCCGACGGCAGGGGCGCGCCCCGCGCCGGGCCCAGCGCCCGGACACCACCGCCACCGCCCGGGCGGCTGCCGATTCCGCCCGGCCGGCCCCCGTCGCGGAGCCGGTGGACAGCCTGGCCCTGGCGTGGGCCGACTCGATCCTCGCCGCGCACGGCGGCCCGGCGGCCTGGGACTCGCTTCTCGATCTCTGCTACACCGGCGCCACCACGCAGTACGGCAAGGGCGTGGCGGAACGCACCGTGGGCTCGCGGCGCTTCCTCAAGCTGGGACCCGGCGGGCCCATGTACCGGGTGGAGGCGCGCTCGGACTCGGGCACCTTGCTGGTGTTCGGCTGCACCCCGGTGTTCGCGTGGGCCTACGAGGACTTCGACATGCTCACCGACCCCGCCGCCTCGCGCCACGCGCGCCAGCAGCTCACGCTGGACCTGTTCCTGTTCGGGCTCCCCTGGCGGCTGCGCCAGCCGGGCGTCACGCTGCACGACGCCGGCGAGGCGGATCGCGCGGGCCATTCCGTGCACCTGCTGGACGTGGACGTGGCGGGCTCGCCGGACCTGTGGCGGATCGGCATGGACGCCGCCACCCACCTGGTCGTCGAAGCCGAGTGGTGGCACTACGAGCGGGGCGCGGTCCCTCCGCGGACGCGCATCGAGCTGTCCGAGTTCACCACCGTGGCGGGCATGCGCTGGGCGACCCGCAGACGGATCTTCGACGGGGCGGATGGAAAGCTGCTGCTGGACTGGCGGGCTTCGGAGTTCAGGGCCAACGCGGGGATCGAGGACCGGAAGTTCTCGGGGCGGTAGGCGGGACTACGCCTGCCCCACCGCCGCCCCCGGCAGCGCGGCGAAGTACTTCGCTCCCGGGTGGTGGAAGACCAGCGCCGACACCGACGCCTCCGGCTCCATCATGAATCCGTCGGTCAGCTTCACGCCGATCGTCTCCGGCTTCAGTGCCGCGAACAGCCCGGCCTGCTGCTCCAGGTCGGGGCAGGCGGGGTAGCCGAACGAGACGCGGATGCCGCGGTAGCGGGCCTTGAAGCGGTCGGTCATGGTGAGATCGGCCGGATCGGCGAAGCCCCACGCGGCGCGCAGCTGCTGGTGCAGCCACTCGGCGAACGCCTCGGCGGTCTCCAGCGCCAGTGCCTGCAGCGCGTGGCAGCGCAGGTAGTCCCCGGCGGCCTTGAGCGCCTCGGCGCGCGCACGCACGCCCGAGCCGGCGGTGGTCACGAACATCGCCACGAAGTCCTGCCGGCCCCCGGCGGGCTCCACCCAGTCGGCCACGCACAGCCGGTCGCGATCGGCCTGGCGCGGGAAGCGGAAGCGCGCCGCCGCGGGCCCGCCCGGGGTTTCCGAGAGCACCAGCTCCTCGCCCTCGGCTCGCGCCGCGTAGAAGCGGTACACCGCCCGCGGGTCCAGCACCGCGTCGCGCTCGCACTCCGCCACCAGCTGCTCCACCACCTTCACCAGCTTGAGCGCCTTCTCGTCGCGGTGCTCGATCAGGCGGATGACCATGCCGCGCAGGCCCAGGTGCTTGCCATAGAGCATCATCGGGTTCACGTAGGGCAGCAGGTCTCCGACGCTGCGGCGCACCTCGTGGCGCCTGAGGTCCGGCGGGGAAGGCACCTCGTCCGCGGGCGGCACGGAACGGCCGGCGAAGGGCTTCTCCTCGGGCACGGGCGCGGCCTCCACGGCGGCGCCGTAGGAGGCGCGGACGGCTTCGAGCTCGATTTCGAGTCCCGGCCGCTGCGCGGGGTCCATGATGCGGTTGGCCAGGTCCAGCCCCTGCATGGCGTCCTTGGCGTAGGCGGTCAGCTCGCCGTACTCCGGCTGGATGCGCGTGTCGGTGAACTTGCGCGTGAGTGCCGCGCCCCCCACCAGCAAGGGCGCGCGCACACCGGCCTCGCGCAGATCGGCCGCGGTCACCACCATCTGCTGGGCGCTCTTCACCAACAGGCCCGAGAGGCCCACGATGTCCGGCCGGTGCTCGCGGGCGCCCTCGATGAGCCGGGCGGGCTCCACCTTGATTCCCAGATTGACCACCTTGTAGCCGTTGTTCGAGAGGATGATGTCCACCAGGTTCTTGCCGATGTCGTGGACGTCGCCCTTCACCGTGGCCAGCATCACCGTGCCGCGGCTGCGCGTGTCCGCCTTCTCCATGTGCGGCTCGAGATGGGTCACGGCGGCCTTCATCACTTCCGCGCTCTGGAGCACCTCGGCCACGATCAGCTGGTTGGTGTTGAACAGCCGGCCCACCTCGTTCATGCCGTCCATGAGCGGGCCGTTGATGATGTCGAGCGGCGCGTAGCGGCCCATGGCCTCGTCCAGGTCCTCCTCCAGCCGCTCGCGGCTGCCGTCCACCACGTGGGCGGCGAGGCGGGTCTCCACGGGCCGCGCGCGGTCGGCGGTGGTGTCGCGCGGCTCGGCCTTGCGGCCCTTGAAATGCGCGGCGAAGGCCGCCACCGGGTCCTCGCCCCGGTCGAACAGGAGGTCCTCGCACAGCTTTCGCTCGTCCCCGGGAATCGCGGCGAAACGCACCAGCTTCTCCGAGTTCACGATGGCGAGATCCAGCCCGGCCACGGTGCAGTGGTACAGGAACACCGAGTTCAAGACCTCGCGGCCCGCCACCGGCAGCCCGAAGCTGACGTTGCTGATCCCCAGGATGGTGCGACTGCGCGGGAAGGCCTCGCGGATGCGCCGCACGCCCTCGATGGTCTGCGCGGCGGAGCCGCGGTAGGCGGGATCGCCCGTGCCGCAAGGGAACACCAGCGGGTCGAAGACCAGGTCTTCCGGGGCCATGCCGTACTTTTCGGTCAGCAACCCGTAGGCGCGGCGCGCCACGTCGATCTTGCGCCCGGCGCTGACCGCCATGCCCTGCTGCGGGTCGTCATCGATGCATCCCACGATGAGCGCCGCGCCGTACGTGCGCGCCAGCGGCACCACGCGCTCGAAGCGTTCCTCCCCGTCCTCCAGGTTCACCGAGTTGATCAGCGACTTGCCCTGGGTGAGCTTGAGCGCCGCCTCGATCACTTCCGCGTCTGTGGAGTCGATCATGATCGGCACGCGCACCTTGCGCACCAGCTTCGCGAGGAACGTTTCGAGATCCGTCCGCTCGTCGCGGTCGGGGTCGGCCAGGCACACGTCCACGATGTGCGCGCCGCCGCGCACCTGCGCGCGCCCGATCTCCGAGGCGCGCTCGAAGTCGCCGTCGGCGATCAGCTTCTTGAAGTTGCGGCTGCCGATGACGTTGGTGCGCTCGCCCACCAGCAGCGGGCGGCGCTCCTCCTCCAGTGTCTGGAAGTCCACCCCGGAGACTCGCGCGAACCGCTTCGGCCGCTCCGTGCGCGGCTGGTGACGGCCCACCGCCGCGGCGATGGCGCGCACGTACGCGGCGTCGGTGCCGCAGCAGCCCCCGGCCAGGTTCAGCCAGCCCTGCCCGGCGAACTTCGCCAGCACCTCGGCGATCATCTCCGGGGTCTCGTTGTAGCGGCCGTCCTCGTCGGGCAGCCCGGCGTTGGGCATGCACGCCACCGGGCACTCGGCGATGCCCGCCAGGGTGCGCAGGTGGTCGGTCATGAAGCGCGGCCCGGTGGAGCAGTTGAGCCCCACGTACAGCAGGTCGCGGTGCTCCACCGAGGCGTAGAAGGAGTCGATGCTCTGGCCGGCGAGCATGGTGCCCATGGGCTCGATGGTGCACGAGAGCGCCACCGGCACCGCGCGGCCCAGCTCCTCGAACGCCGCGTCTACCCCTAAGAGCGCCGCCTTGCCGTTGAGCGTGTCCTGGATGGTCTCCACCAGCAGGAAGTCCGCGCCGCCCTCCACCAGCCCCAGGGCCTGCACGCGGTAGGTGTCGAGCATTCCGTCGAAGGTGATGCCGCCGGTGACCGAGATGGCCTTGGTCGTGGGCCCCATGGAGCCGGCCACGAACCGCGGGCGTCCCGGCGTGGACACCTCGCCGCACGCCTGGCGCGCCAGCTGCGCCGCCCGGGCGTTGATCTCGCGCGCGCGCTCCGCCAGGCCGTACTCGGCGAGCACCAGCGGGGTGCCGCCGAAGGTGTTGGTCTCCACGATGTCTGCGCCCGCCTGCAGATACGCGCGGTGCATGCCCAGCACCGCGTCCGGACGGGTGAGCACCAGGTGCTCGTTGCAGCCCTCGTATTCCGGGCCGCCAAAGTCCGCCGCGGTGAGGTCCAGCCCCTGGATGTACGTGCCGGTGGCGCCGTCGAGCACCAGGATGCGATCGCGCATCGCGTGGCGCACGGGGTGGAACTCGAGGTCAATGCGCGAGGGGAGCTTCACGGTCGGGGCCTCGCAGGGCAGGCGCTCCTGCCTGTCAAAGACTTGATTCCGGTGATCCGGGGGACATCCCTGCCTGCCGAAGACTCGATTCCGGTGATCCGGCAGGCATGAATGCCTGTCCTACAGCCCTTCCAGTTGCTTCTTCCATGCGGCGGGACCGCTGTGGATGGCCCGCCCCAGCAGGCGCGCCCGCAACTCGCGCAGGCCCGGGAGGCGGCGCAGGGCCGCGCGGTACAGCCGTTCGCGGGCCTGCATCAGCTGCTCCTCGGGCAGGTACAGCGGCTCCTTCCGGAAGTTGAGCCCCAGCAGCGTGTGCGACACGGCGGCCGCGAGCCACGCCCCGGCGGCCGCGCGGTCGGCTCCCGCGGGCGACGGGGCCGTGCGGTACACGTAGGTGGCGTGGTCGCGCTCCGAGAGCACCTCCAGCGCCAGCCGGTCCTTCGCCGGGGATGCGCCGGGCAGGACCACCGCCGCATAGACCACCGGGTAAGGGGAATCCTCCCCGGGCTCGGAATCGCCGCCGCTCACCGGGGGTGAAGCGTCCCACGACGCCGAATCCGCGGCCTCCCCGTTGGATGCGTCGGCGGGCTCCTCCGAAGCGCCTTCCGCCACCGGTTCCGAGCCACCGTGGGGCATCAGCCCCAGGAACATGCCCGCGGGCCCTGCGGAGGCGGCCTCCAGCGCGTCGCGGTAGCCCGCGCGGCCCGCGCCCGCGGCCGCATCCCACAGCATGCGCCAGGCGTCCGGCGCCACCGCCTCGCAGCGCTCCCGCGACACCATGCGCCCCACGGTCAGTTCGTTGGCCAGCGCCACCCGCTGCGCCGCGCCCAGTTTCGGCGCCAGGTCCGAGAGACAGCGCGCCGTGTCGGCCAGGCTCGCGCGGCGCGCCTCCCGCAGCAGCGCCTGGAACTCGTCGGTGCGCTGCGCCAGCTTCGCGATCCTGAGCACCGCCCCGCGCGGCGCCGCCGGCCCCGCGAGCACCGGCACCGCCACCTCGTAGGCCGGCGCGTCGAAGGCCGCCTCGCCCAGCGAGCCGAACGGCAGCTGCGCGCAGGGGCCGGACTCCGCCAGGTAATTGAGCCCCAGGCGCGTGACCGAGAGCCGGGCCGGCGTGGCGGCGAAACCGCCCTCGCCCTCCAGGGCCACGCGCGCATCGAAGGTGTGCCGCGGGTCCGCCGGGCCGAAGCGCAGCGAGTCGGACACGCGCGCCAGGAACGCGCGGCGCAGCGTGTCCCACAGGTCGTCCAGCGAGCCGCCGTGGTCGAAGGCCACGGTGGTGCCGTCGAAGAGCTTCAGCCCCACGCGCAGCTCCGCGCGCTCCAGCGATTCGACCTCGCCGAAGTCCACGCGCAGCGGCCCGGCCGGGCCTTCGGCACAGTCCACGCCCCCGGCATCCACGCGCACCGCCCCGGCGGCGACGCCGGCGGCCCCGGCCGCGCCCACGCTCACGCGGGCGCGGAAATCGCGCGCCTTGGCCCCGGCCTCCGGCACCGCGGGCCTACAGCTTCTGTCCGCAGGACGGGCAGAACTTGGCGCCGGTCTCGTGCTCGGTGCCGCACTTCACGCACTTGTTGGAGGGCGCCATGGAGGTGCCGCATTCGGGGCAGAACTTCACCCCCTCGTTCACCTGCGTACCGCACTTGGGGCACTCCACCTTGGGCGAAATCACCGTGCCGCAGTTGGGACAGAACTTGGCTCCGCGGGTCTCGGAGCCGCACTTGGGGCACTCCATGCTGGCCACGCGGCTCACGTTGAGGTCTCGGGTGTAGTCCGTGGACTTCACCTTCTCCTGCATCTGTTCCACGGCGGCCCCGGCCTGGGCCGCGGCCATTTCCTGCTCCAGGTCCGGCGAGCAGTTCTTGCACTGGCCGTGCTTGGGATTCCAGCACACCTCGGGGCACACCCACTTGCCGCAGCGCTTGCACTGCTTGAAGACCTTGCGCCCCTCCTCCACCGCCTCCTTGAGCGCCGCGTCGTGCTGCGGCCCGCCGATGGCCTTCTGCACCTCGTAGGCGCTGTGGCCGGCGCTGCCGATGACCCCGCCGAAGATGCTGCCCGCGGCGCGCAGGAAGCCGCCGGCCATGCCCGTCATGGAAGGCTTGAAGGCCGACTTGTAGCCGTTGCCGCAGCGATCGCACTTGAAGTCGAACTGGAAGCCCATGTCGGTGGACAGGTCGTCGTAGTTCTCGGTGAACTGGATCAGGGTCATGGCGACTCCTCCCGTGGCGGACGATTCTGCCTGGTTCGGGTGGATTCTACCGCATCCGGGGCGTGACGCGAACCGCGTGCCTGTGGCATCATCACGGGCGGCAACCAGGCCTGATCGGCCCAACCCGGACCCGACACCCACAAGGGAGCGCATGGACACCTTCGACCTGCCCGTTCTGCCATCCACCCGGCCCACCTGCGACGGCTGCGTGGCGCACTGCTGCCGTTACGTGAGCGTGGAGATTGACCGGCCCGAGGCCAAGTGGCAGCACGACCAGATCCGCTGGATGCTGGTGCACGAGAACATTTCCGTGTACGTGAATCCCGACGGGGATTGGTTCGTGGAGTTCAAGACCCGCTGCGGGGAGCTGGGCGAGGACAACCTGTGCCGCAGCTACGAGCGCCGTCCCGACCTGTGCCGCCGGTACGAGCCCGATGCATGCCCGGTGTGGAGCACGGAGCCGGCACACCGGCACGAGTTCCACACCGCCGACGAGTACACCGCGTGGCTGGACTCGCGAAACATCGACTGGCGGTTCCGGGCGCACGAGCCGCAGGCCGCGGCCCCCGGGCGCCGTGCGACGGCGAGGGAGAGCGCCTAGGTCCTCCCGGCGCCGCGCCGACCCGGCCCGGGAGCGAGCCGGGGCCGTCTCCGCCGCCGTGGCGGCCGGCGGAATCCCGGGGATACCCCGTTACTTCCCCGCCTCCGTGCCCGCCTTCTCCGGCTGGAACGTGAGCACCGGCTCGGAGTCCGGCTCCTCCAGGTAGGTGTAGCCGGAGAGGCCCTCCTCGAAGCGCTTCATCAGCAGCGCCGACTCCTCGAAGCTGAGCCGCTTGGCGCGCAGGGCTTCCTCGCTGGCGCGCCGCAGGCGCTGCAGCAGGTCGCGGCGGTCGTACTGCACGTAGCCCAGGACCTCGGTCACCGTGTCGCCCTCCACCACGTGCTCCACCCGGTAGCCGTGGTTGTCCAGCGAGACGTGGATGGCGTTGGTGTCGCCGAAGAGGTTGTGCAGGTCGCCCAGGATCTCCTGGTAGGCGCCCACCATGAACATGGCGACGTAGTAGGGCTCCCCGTTCACCGGGTGCAGCTCCAGCACGTGCTTCACGTCGCGCAGGTCAATGAACTGGTCCACCTTGCCGTCGCTGTCGCAGGTCAGGTCGGCGATCACGCCGCGCCGGGTGGGCCGCTCGTTGAGCCGGTGGATGGGCATGGTGGGGAACAGCTGCTTCACCGCCCAGTGGTCGGGCGCGGACTGGAACACCGAGAAGTTGCCGTAGTAGGTGTCCGAGAGGCCCTTTTCCAGGCCGTCGAGATCCTCCGGCACGTACGGCAGGTCGCGCACGATCTTCAAGATTGTCTCGCAGCACGCCCAGAACAGCTCCTCCACGCGCGCGCGCCCTTCGAGGTCGAGGTAGCCCAGGTTGAACAGGCTGGTGGCCTCCTCCTTGAGCTGCAGCGCGTCGTGGTAGGCCTCCAGGAAGTTCTTGCGGCTGATGGAGCGCAGCGTCTCGTAGAGGCTGCGGATCACGGCGTGCTCGCCGGCCTTGGGCTGCGGCGGCTCCTGGCCCTGGATCACCTGGTTCACGTCCAGGATGTTGAACACCAGCAGCGAGTGGTGCGCCACCAGCGCGCGGCCGGATTCGCTGGTCAGATCGGGGTGGGGCACGCCGCGCTCGTTGCACGCGTCCATGACCGAGGCCACCACGTCGTTGGCGTACTCCTGCGTGGAGTAATTGGTGGATGACTGCCAGTTGGTCTGGGAACCGTCGTAGTCCACTCCCAGGCCGCCGCCCACGTCGAGATACTTCAGCCCCGCGCCGGAGAGCGCCAGCTCCACGTAGATGCGGCTGGCCTCGCGCATGGCGTCCTTGATGGCGCGGATCGCCGAGATCTGCGACCCGATGTGGAAGTGCACCAGCTCCACGCAGTCGAGCATCTGGTTCTCGCGCAGGCAGGCCAGCAGCCGGACGATCTCGGTGGCGGTGAGCCCGAACTTGGAGCGGTCGCCGGTGGATTCCACCCACTTGCCCGCCCCGCGCGTGGTGAGCTTGGCGCGCACCCCGATGCGCGGCCGGATCCCCAGCCGGCGCGAGACGCTCAGGACCAGGTCCAGCTCCCGGTAGCGGTCAATCACGATGATCGGGTGCAGGCCCAGCTTCTGCGCCAGCAGGGCGGTCTCGATATACTCCTCGTCCTTGTACCCGTTGAGGATCAACAGCGCGTCGGGGTTGTCCAGCAGCGCGATGGCCACCAGCAGCTCGGGCTTGGAACCGGCCTCGAGCCCCAGGTTGTAGGGCCGGCCGAAGCGCACCAGCTCCTCCACCACGTGGCTCTGCTGGTTGACCTTGATGGGGTACACGCCCCGGTAGCGGCCCTGGTAGCCGTACTCCTCCATGGCGCGGGAGAAGCAGCCGAACACCTCCTTGATCCGTCCGTGCAGGATGTCGGAGAACCGGATGAGCAGGGGCATGCCGAGCCCGCGCTTCTGGATGTCGCTCACCAGTTCGTAGAGGTCGATGCTGCCGCCCTCCGGGCCGGCGGGCGTGACCACCACGTGGCCCGCCTCGTTGATCCCGAAGTAGGAAGCGCCCCAGCCGCCCACGTTGTAGTTCTCGGCGCTGTCCTTGATGGTCCACGACCTCATCTCGGTGTTGCTCAACCGCGTTCTCCCCCGCGCGGGCGCGTTCGGCCCGGGCGCGATCAGGGTGACAGGACGATGTCCGCGGACGGCCCGCTCGGGCCGCCGGGTGGGAATGGCCGAAGAGTACCAAGCGGGGGGCGGAGGCACCAACGTAAATCGGGCGTCTGCGGGGTTTCGGGGGGGAAAATCCGGCGCGGCCGGGCCGTGGCCGGCGCCACTTCAGTCCTCCGGCGGCGCCTCCACTCGTGCGGCGCGGCGGCGCGCGGTGCGCGCCTCGTCTTCGAGCCCCAGCTGCGCGCACACGTGTGCGAGGTCGCTCCAGCCACCGCCGTCGCCGGAATCGGCCGGCGCCGCGACGCGCGCGCGCTCCAGCGCCGCCGCCCCGCGGCCTCGCGACAGCAGGCCCAGCGCGCGGCGGCGGAGGAACATCGCCTCGCCCGGCCAGCGCTCCAGCGCCGCCGCCGTGCGCGAGAGCACCTCCTCGAAGCGCCCGCCGGAGCCGGCGCTGTCCACGCGCGCCAGCTCCCGGGCGCGAGAGGCCAGGCCGGAGTCGGCCACCGGGATCCCGGGATCCAGGATCAGCGCCACGGCCAGCTTCTCCAGCGGGGCGCTGCGCCGACCCCCGCGCCAGGCCTCCTCGCACGCGCGGGCGGCCCGATCCGGGCGGCGGGCGGCCAGCCAGGCGCGGGCGGCCAGCACCCGCAGGCGCGGCCCGTCCTTCTCCAGCACCGGAGCGCGCCGCTCGTAGAGCACCGCGGCGCGCTCCCAGGCCCCGGCATCCATGAGGTCGCCCCCCAGCAGGATCCGCTCGTGGTCGGTGAAGTTGCCCAGCTCGGGGCCCGCTTCCCACAGGCGGAGCACCCATTCACGCCCGAGCGCCGGGCTGGCCTGCGAGGCCACCCACGGTCCCGCGTGCAGCAGCGCCAGCGCCGCCGAAGCCGCCAGCACGGGCCTCGCGACGCGCCCCATGCCGCGGGCCGCCCATCCCAGCAGCCACAGCTGCGCCGGCACCAGCGACGCGGCCAGCAGGTCCCAGTCGCGACCGGCGCCCAGCGTGCCGTTGTAGGCCAGCGCGCCCAGGCCGCCCAGGGCGGCGAGCGCCAGGAAGCCCTCGCGCGCGGCGTCGGCCGGGCCCCGGCGACGAAGCGCGCGGGCGGCGAAGGGCAGCAGCGCCGCGGTGGCGCCCCACACCAGCAGCAGCACGTTGGCCCGCCCGGTGAAGTACCCCACCATGTGCGCCGGCGTGTCGAAGGCCTGGCGCAGGCTCCAGCTCAGCGACGTGAACAGGAACCAGGCCAGGCTCACGCCCTGCGTGGAGCGGCCCACGCGGACGAAGAACAGCGCCACCACGGCCACCACGGCGAGCAGCGCGATCACGGCCCAGGCCAGCCAGCGCGCCCGGGAATCGCGGGCGGGCGGCGCGGGCTCCGCGCCCCCGCCGGGCGCGCCCGGGGACCGCGGCGCCATCGCGCTCGCCCCGCCACGCGGGCTCGCGGCACCCGCCAGCAGCCTCCCCAGCGGGGCCCACAGCAGTGCCGGGGCCACCAGCACCGCGCCGAAGTGCGAGCCGAGCGCCAGCAGCCACAGCGGGACCAGCGCCAGCGCGGATGCGGCATGGCCCGCCAGCTTCAGCCCGACCCACAGGAACGCCAGCAGCAGGAACATGTAGAGGGGGTAGGCTTCGAAGTAGCCGCAGAAGAGCAGCACCCAGCCGGAAAGCAGGAACACCGCGCCGGCCAGCAGCCGGGACCCGCGCGGCACGCCGGCCCCGCGCAGCAGGCCCGGAAGCAGCAGCAGGGCCCCGGTGCCGCAGGCGATGGAGATCAGCGCCTGCCCCAGGCCCAGGTCGCCGCCGAGCGCCTCGCCCAGTTGCTTCGCGATTCGGTAGTTCACCAGGTAGTCGAGCGGCGCCTTGTACGCGCCGTGCTCGCGGTGGAACGCCACGAGGCGCGTGAGGCCGTCGCCGAGGATGTGGGTGCGGTCGCGGCACAGCCAGGCGGCTGCAGCGAAGACGGGCGCCAGGAGCAGGAGGCGACGCGTGTCGCGTCGGGGCGGATCGCCCTCGCGGATTCCCGGGGCGGGCAGGCGGCTCGCACGGTGGCCGCCGGAGCCCGCGCGGATCCCGTGTCTCGCGGCGGCGCGACCGCCCCGCGGGACCTCGGAGTCCGTCGGGCCCGGCGCGGTGCCGGCATCGGCGCCGGCCGCACGCGCAATCGCAACGCCCGCCAGGGCCAGCGCCAGCGCGCCCGCCACCGTGAGCGCGCCGCGGACCTCCGGGGCATAGAGGGCCCACGAGCCCAGACCCCAGCACCAGCGCAACGGGAGCGCGCCGGCCAGCGCGTGGACCGCCAGCCAGGCGGTGGCGAGGACGAGCCACGCCCGGGCGGCCCGCACCTCCCCGCCGTTCAATCCGACCCGGCCCCGCGCGGCGCGAATCCCCCGCCGAAAGGGGCGCGTTCGCCGGACAGGTACGCGGCCAGGCCCAGGGCCACGCCCATCAGCGAGAAGAGCTCATCCAGGAACAGCACCGGCAGCACCGCTGCGGCCCCGAGCGGCCCGCGCACGCCGGCGAAGTAGGCCAGGAATCTCGACTGCAGCGCCAGCCACGCCAGCAGCGATCCGAGCGCCGCGCGCTCCGCCACGCCGGGCGGCACCGGCGCGCCCGAGGCGCCCGCCAGCGCGAGAGCCCACGCGGCCAGCACCGCCACCGCCGCCACGCCGGAGAGCAGGTGGCTCAGCCGCACGTTGGCGAAGCGGTTGGGCCGGATCGGGCTGCGCCCGCGCAGCGACAGCGCCTGGATCACGTAGCCTCGCGCGCGGATCATGTCGTTGAACAGCAGCTCCCGCAGCGTGAAGCGCTTCAGGTGCCGGCACAGCAGGCCGGTCTCGAGTCGGATCAGGCCGCCCGCCTCGCTGAGCCGCCACCCGAACTCGAAGTCCACGCCGCCCCGGGCGTCCTCGTAGCTCTCGTTGAACCCGCCCACGCCCAGGAATGCGTCGCGGCGCACGCCGCAGAATGCGGTCCAGAACCAGCGCGGGCGGCGCGGGCTCTTGAGATAGGTGCGCCGGATCCACAGGTTCTTGTACTGGCTGATCAGGCCCACGTGGTCGTGGTCCTCGCCGTAGCAGCCGATCACCGCGTCGCACTGCCGCTCCGCCAGCATGCGCAGCATGGTCACCACGGCCTGCACCGGGACCACCACGTCAGCGTCCACGAAGATGAGCAGCTCCCGACGGGTGGCCAGCGCGGCGGTGTTGCGCGCGCCGCCGCTGGAGCCGCGGGACTCCCGCAGGTGCAGTCGCGCCGCGGGAAAACGCCGCGTAACTTCCACCGATCCGTCCACCGACAGGTCGTCCACCACGTGCAGCTCCGCCCCCAACTCCGCGCACTCGGTGAGCGGGGCGAGGCAGTCCCCCAGCGTGCGGGCAGCGTTGTGGAAGGGAACGATGATCGCCGCGCGGGAGAGCAGCGCGGCGGCGGGATCCCCCGGGAGGATGGGCCGGACCAGGGGCGCGCGAGGATCGGCCCCGGGGGATGGCGCGGCGCTCGGGCGATCGGTCTGGGTGCTCAGGGTCAAGGTCCACCTCCGGGGGCAAACTATCAGCGGACCCGATCCGCGTCAATTTGTGAGGATCGCGTCCCTCACCGCGGCCAATTCGGGGTTGCGGGCGATCCAGCTGCGCGCCAGCGGGCCCCCGAGGGCGAGCGCGCGTCGCAGCTCGGCCGCGCCCCCCGCCGCATCGCCGGAGTTCACCAGGAGGCGGCCCAGCGCGAACCGCAGCGTGAAGTCCCGCGGCAGCCGGGTGAGAGCCTGCCGCGCCACCGCGAGCGCCTCACCCGGGGTCCCGCCGAGCTCGTAGCCGGCCAGGAGGCGGCCGATCAGCACCCGGTCGTCCGGGCGGGACGCGGACTCGGCGCGCCACGACGCGAGTTGCCCCGCGGTGGGATGCACGGGGGTGACGCCCGTGTCCGCATCCGTGCCGGTCACGCCCATGGCGGAAAGCACCATCGCCAGGGTGGTCCCGGCTCCCTTGTGCCCCGGGGACAGTGCCAGGGCCCGCCGGCAGTGCCAGGCGGCTTCATCGATGCGGCCCGTCTCGGCGCGCAACGCGGCCAGGTTGCCCAGCGCGTCGGGGTCGGAAGGTTCCAGCTCCAGGGCATTCCTGAAACACATCTCCGCCTCGGGCACCGCGCCGCGCCGGGCCTCGAAGATCCCGAGGTTGACCCAGCCCTCCTCGCTGTCCGGGTCCTGCTCGAGCGCCGACCGGCACAGCAGGATGGCCTGCTGCAGCTGGCCGGCATCCCCCAGCCCCAGCGCCACGTTGTACTCGGCGTCGGGGTTCATGCGCGCGGGCATCGGTCCCTGACCCAGGTTGGCCCCGAGCAGCGCCGCCACCGCGCCGGCCGCCGCGAGCAGCCGGGCCCGCCCCGCGGCCTCGCGCACGAACCAGCGCACCCCTTCCACCGCGAACACGAGCATCAGCGGCACCATCGGAACGCGGTAGCGCGCGGTGACGAAGAACGCCACCACCGAGGCCGCGATCGCCAGCAGCGCCGCCGCCGCCAGCGGCGCCGCGCGCCAGCGCGCGCACACTCCCACCAGCGCCAGGGGGGCCAGCAGGCCCCAGGGAAACGCCAGGCCCGGGACTTTCCACAGGAGCGCGGCGAGCAGCGGCGAGGCCTCCCGGAACGGGTAGATGGAGTGATTGCGCAGGACCTCGTTCCCCCCGAGCAGCAGCCGGAGCTTCTTCAACTGGAGCATGGCGAACCCGGCGGGATCCGCGCCCAGGAAGGCGAACCCCTTCCGCGTGAAGTACGCGGACTGTCCAGAGGCGCTCAGGATGCCGAACTCCCGCGGCTCGCGAACCATCCGGTCCCAGTGGCGGTCCGGGCGGATATTCACGGTGCTGTCGTAGTGGGCGTTGTTGCCGATGTAGAAGTTGATCCCGCCGTTCGAGGAGATGGGGACGAACTCCCCGCCCTTCACCGCGTTCCGAATCGTGGCGGGCGCGACCGCCAGCGCCGCGGCCAGCAGCACCACCGGGGCGCGCCGCCGGGCGAACGCGGCGATCACCGCCACCACCAGCGCGGAGGTGGCGAGGAACAGCGAGGCCACCCCGCCCGCGAGGCCCGCGGCGGCCCACCAGCGGACCGGGCGCGCGGCCTCCCCCGCGCGCAGCGCCAGCGCCAGCGCTGCGAGCAGGCAGAGCGTGGCGGGCGTGGGCGGCAGCAGCTCGCCATCGAAGTAGAACAGCAGCGGGTAGAACGCGGCGCAGGCCGCCGCGACGATCCCGACCCGGCGGCCGAACAGGCGCGCGCCGATCCCGGCGGTCAGCAGCACGCTGAGCGCGCCCATCAGGGCCTGCAGCACGCGGGGGGCCCACGGGCCGGAGCCCGCGACCGCGTACACCGCCCCCAGCATGCAGGGGTAGCCCGGGGGCTGCCAGAACACCCGGTCCGGGTGTCCCAGACCGGCGGCGATCTGCAGCGCCGCCAGGTGGTAGGTGCGGGCGTCGATGATCGGGTAGTGGAAGTACGGGGTCTGGCTCACGCCCGCGAAGTGGACGAAGCGGACGATCAGCGCCACCGCGAAGAGCGCGGCCAGCGCGGCGACGGGGACGTCGCGGGGGAAGCCCGCCCGCGCGGCGACGGGGACGACATGGGAGAGGCCCGCCCGCGCGGCGGGCGCCGGGCGCGCGGACCGCGTCAGGGCCGCCAAGTCATCAGCACCGCGATGGCGAGGCCGGCCACGCCCACGATTGCACGCGCCGCGCGTGGCAGCGGCCTGCGCGCGAGGGCGTCCACCTCGACACCCGAGCCGGACTTCAGCGCCGCCGCCGCGGCCTGCACCAGGCGGCGCGAATGCGGCGCGAGCACCGCCATGCTGAGCACGAACGCGATCACGTACAGCACCACCGCCGCCATGAGCCACGGGGTGCCGCCGATGGACACGGGCTTCATGCCCGAGAGCGCGAAACCACTCAGCCCGGAGAGGATCGAGCCCGGCAGCAGGAAGGCGCGGTTCGCCGCGCCGAGCAGCCGCAGCCCGGCCAGCCGCGCGGAGGCGTCGGTCTGCCGCATCACCATGCCGAAGAGGAAGGTGACGGGCAGCAGGCCGCCGAAGAAGAGCAGCGCGGAAAGCACGTGGACGATTCGGAAGACACTCAGCACGGGAGACTCCAGGGTTCAGGGGTGAGGGACGCTCCCGGCGCGGCCGGTGCTCCGCGGGACTTCCCGGATGTTCGCGGCCGCCCTACAGCGTGAACTCGCCCGCCTCGCGCAGCGCCGCCAGCGTGTCGAAGGCGTGGCGGAGGTGGGGAATGACGATCGAACCCCCCACCACCAGCGCCACGTTCAATCCGTCGTGGAGCTCCGCGTCGGTGAACCCGGCGCGCACGCACTGCACCAGGTGGTAGTCGATGCAATCGTTGCAGCGCAGCACCGCGGATGCCACCAGCCCGAGCATCTCCTTGGTCTTCCCGGAGAGCGCGCCGTCGGCGTAGGCCTGGGTGTCGAGCGCGAGGAAACGCTTGATCCCCAGGTGGTCGGAGGCGTGGATGCGCGTGTTGGCGGCCTCCCGGGCGCGCCGGTACTCCTCGAGCCGGGCGAGCCCGGGTTTCAGGTGATCGGAAGCCAAGGACGTTCCCCGCGGTGGAGTGGACTGCGGCTCAATGCGGAAGTTCCCACCGCCCGATTATCCGGAGCGGCGAGCGGGGTGTCAATCGGCGCGTGGCCCCGCGGGGGCGAGGGCGTCCGGCGCGGGCGCGGCGCCGTCCGGCACGGGTGCGCCCCCGTCCGGCGCGGGCGCAGCCGTGCCCGGCGTGCCGGGAACGGAAAGCGCGGCCGCGCGGATCATCAGGCCCAGGGGATCCGCGGGGTTCCTCCCCAGCGTGTTGCCCGAGACGATGAGCATCTTCTCGCGAGTGACCGGATCGCGACGGGCGGCGCTGCGGAATGCCCCGGCCGCGCGCTCCATCCTGCCGGCCTTGAAGAACTGGGTGCCCGCCAGCACGAAGAAGCGCGGGTTGGGCGCCAGGTCGCTCGCCCTCAGGTAGGCCTCACCCGCCAGCGCCGGCTCGTTGGCCAGCTCGCGCACCTGCCCCAGGTAGTCGAAGAGCATCGCCCGCGCCGAGACCGGCAGCGACGGAGCCGACTCCCCGATGCGCTCCACGCGTTCCAGGGCCGCGGCGGGGGATGCGTTCAGGGCCAGCCAGGTCGCGGTGTGCACGGCGCCGGCCAGCACCGCCGCCGCCGCCAGCACCCCGAGCCGCGGCGCCCCCTCCACCACCCGCACGGCAAGGCGCGCCGCGAGCAGTGTGAGGAAGAGCCCGGAAGACGCGAAGTTGTCCCAGTCGCGCGGCGCCCCCTGCACCGGATACAGGCTGCGCACCAGCAGCGCCAGCAGCAGGAAGGGAACCCCGCCCAGCAGGAGCGCGCGGAGACCGGGCCCGCCGGGACGCACGACAGGCAGGAGCAGCATCCCGGCCAGGCCGAAGGGCGCCAGCAGGAAGAGATCGTTCAGGACGTTGGCGGCGTGGGTGGCCGAGAGCAACGGGTAGTCGCCCGCCTCGCGCGCGCCTCGCCACACGCTGCCCAGCAGCGCGGCATCCGCGCTGGCCGCGCCCTGCCAGCCGGTGACCAGCGCGGCGCCGCACAGCCCGGCCAGGCCGGCGGCGGCGTATGCGCCCCACGCCCCGTCGCGGCCGCGCGACTTCCACACCAGCCACGCCTGGCACGGCGCCAGCAGCAGGCCGGTGCGGTGGCACAGGAGCACCAGGCCGAACAGCACGGTGCTCCACACGGCGGCCCGGCCGGACCGGTCCTCCCAGGTGACCGCCGCGTACCACAGGAGCAGCAGCAGGATGAGCAGGCCGTAGCCCTTGCAGTACCCCGCGAACAACTGCATGTAACCCTGCGTGAGCACCGCGGCGAGGAAGATCGCCCGGCCGGGGCGGGTGGCGGCGGAGAGCGGGGCGGCCAGCATCGCGGCCGCGACGAAGAGCGCCCCCAGCAGGCACGGCACCAGCTGCGCCGCCTGGAAGGCGGTCAGGAGCCCCGCCGCGGACATGCGCACCGGCAGGACCACGTTCACGAGGTAGTCGAGCGGAGCGGCGTGCAGCCCCCATGCGGGCACCATCTCCCCCTTGACCGCCATCCGGTAGACCGTGCGGAGCCGGAGCATGGTGTCCCCGAGGAAATGGACCTGCTCGCGGCACATCCACAGTGCCACCGCCGCGGCGGCGCAAACCAGCGCTCCCGCCGCGAGGGTCGCGCCGCGCGGCGGGCCCGCGGGCCGCGCCGCGCGGCGCCCGGGGCCGGTCTTCGGCTGCCGGTCGGCGACCGCGGAACGGGAGCGGAGTGCGAACGCGACGCCGGGTGCCATGGCTGCGAGCACCGCCAGCCGCGCGGCCAGGGGCCACGCGGAGGGCAGGAAGCCGGAGATGTTGAGCCCCCAGGTCCAGTTCGAGGAGTCCCGGCTCGCCAGCCAGGGAAGCAGCAGCAGCGCCAGCGAGATCGCGACCAGCGCGGTGCCGGCGGGCAGCGGTGGCGCGGGAGCGGAGGGCGGCGATTCGGGGCGTGCGGGAGCGCGCCCGCCGCGCCCGGTCGGGGGCGCGGTTCCTGCCGGGGAGGGCTTCCCTTGCGTGGTGCGGCGGATCCTCGGCATGCCACTCCCGTGTCTTTCGCGGCGGGCCGGCCGCGGGCGGGGGGTGTCCGCCGAGGCTACCGGGCGATGGCCTCCCGCGCTCCGAGACGGTGGCGGAGGTCCACCGCCAATTGCTTCATGGAGTCGGGCACGCCCGGGTCCAGCGCGATCCCCTGCTCCAGCGCCTCCGCGGCGGCAGCGTAGTCACCGAGGCCGTAGCGGGTCAAGCCGAGTTGGAGGTGCGCCACGGCCAGGTGCGGCTCGTGCGCCACGGTGAGCTGGAACAGCTCGGCCGCCTCGGCCGACCGCTGGGCCGACTGCATCTCCAGCGCGCGGCCGAAGATCGCCAGCCCCAGCGAGGGCCACCGGTCGGGGCCGTCCGGAGCCGGCGCGAGCGGCCGCACCCGCGCTTCGTCCAGGGAGACCGGGGCGGGATAGCCCAGCCGCGCGGCGTCCGCACGCATCTGTCCCCACGCGGCGCCGGAGCGGGCGGCCGCATCGGGCACCGACGTCTGCTGCGCACCGTGCTGACGGAACCAGCTGAGTGTGTCCACCAGGTAGGCCAGGTCGCCCTTGCCCAGCAGGTGCGCCCACATGGCCACGTCCACGTTCCAGCGCACCGGCCGCCCGGCGAAGCTCAGGGGCGTGGGCTGCGCGTCCTCCAGGTCGGCCCGCCGGAACATCGCGGTGGTGGGCTCGCCCACATAGTTGCGGCTCTGCGCCAGCATCCAGCCCGCCGCCGGCGCGCCGTCCAGCCGGCTGTCCACGCCGGCGATCCGCGCGGTGGCGTCGGTGTCCGGGAGCGGTTCGCCGGAATCGTCCATGAGCCCGCGGTGCGACGTGACCAGGGACACGTCCGCGCGCGTGGCGAGCACGCCCGCCATCCGCTCCACGCATGCGGGGTGCAGCAGGTCGTCGTCGTTGAGGAACTTCACGTACTCCCCGCGCGCCAGGCGAAAGCACTGGATGTAGTTGTCGTACGCCCCCCGGGCGGGCTGATTGCGCAGATAGCGCACCCGCGGGTCGTCCAGGGCGGCCCGCTCGGCGATCACACGAATCTCCGGACCGGCCGAATCGTCGCTCACCACGATCTCGACGTTGCGCCACGTCTGCGTTCGGGCACTGCTCAGCGCCGCCTCGAAGAACTTGGGGTTGTAGGCCGGGATCAACACGCTCACCAGCGGCTCGACGCACGGCGCGCGCTTCGCCGGGGAAAGCTCGAGGATCAGGTCGGTGTCCGAGCGGGCCTCGAGGTGCTGGAAATGCGGCGCGCCGCTGCGCCCGGCCAGTCGGCGGCGGGCCACCGGCAGACCGGCCCAGCCGGCCAGCTCGAGCAGTTCCTCCTCGGTGTACACCCACCGGCGTCCTCCGCCGCGCAGGAAACTGTTGAGCATCGCACCCCGGCGGCGGATCCCCTCCCCCGCCGGCCCGCGCATCCAGCCCTGCTTGCGCCAGTCGCCCCAGTAGGAGCGCACCACGCGGTCGAGGTCGGGCGTGACCAGGCGCAGCGTGCCGCCGGGCGCCAGGACCCGCCGGCACTCCCTGAGGAACGCCGATGCCCCGGCCGGATCGAGGAACTCCAGAAAGCGCGCGCAGTAGATCCCGCGCACCGATCCCCCCGGGAGCGGCAACCCGAGGACCGGGTCGTAGCGCAGCCCCGCGGCGGAATCCTCGCTCACGCGGCGGAACCCGGCGATCTCCCGGTCGTCGCAGCCGACACTCAGCAGCAGCCCGTCCACGCTTCCTCCGTTCCCTGGATTGGTGTGATCTTCCCGTCGCCGCGGGCCGGTATCATGCGGCCTTGCGGTCCAGCTCGTGCGCGTGCGCCACCACGAACCGCACCAGCTCGCACACCCGCTCCACGTCCCGCGGCCTCGTGGCCGGGCCGGTGGGCAGCGTGAGCACCCGCTGCGCGAGGCTCTCCGTGACCGGCAAGCGGCGGCCGGCGGCGGGGTCCTCGGAGCGGTAGGGCTCCATGCGGTGCACACCGGGGTGAAAGTAGCGTCGGGCGATCACGTTCTCCGCGTGCAGGATCTCCACGAGCCGGTCCCGGCCCACGCCGGCCTGCTCCGGGTCGATCTCCACCACGACGTACTGGAAATTGTTCCGCTCCGCCTCGTCGTATCGCAGCAGCTTCACGCCGCTCAGCCCCGCCAGCCCGGCGCGGTAGCGCTCGTGGTGCCGGCGGTTTTCTTCCAGGCGCGATTCCAGCGATTCCAGGCCCGTGAGCCCCATGGCCGCGGAGATCTCGCTCATCTTCCCGTTGATACCCAGGCTGACCACCTGGTCATAGCCGGCGAATCCGAAGTTGCGCATCAGGCGCAGGCGGTGCGCCAGGCCGTCGTTGTCCGTGGTGACGGCGCCGCCCTCGAAGGTGTTGAAGACCTTGGTGGCGTGGAAGCTGAACACCTCGGCGTCGCCGAAGCCGCCCACCGGCCGGCCGCCGCGGGTGCAGCCGAAAGCGTGCGCGGCGTCGAAGAAGAGCCGCAGGCCGCGGCGGCGCGCGATGCCCTCGAGCGCCTCCACGTGACAGGTGCGGCCCCAGAGGTGCACTCCCAGGATGGCCCGGGTTCGCGGCGTGATGCACGCCTCCACCCGCGCCGGGTCCAGCGTGTGACCGTGGGGCTCGACGTCGCAGAATACCGGCTTGAGGCCCACCCAGCGCAGCGCGTGCGCGGTGGCCACGAAGGTGAAGGCGGGCACCACCACCTCGCCCGTCAGCTCCGCCGCGCGGGCCAGGATCTCGATCGCCACGGTGCCGTTGCAGGTGGCGACCGCGTGACGCACGCCCAGGGTCCGCGCCAGCTGGTGCTCGAACTCGCGCACCAGGGGACCGTCGTTGGTGAACCAGCGGCGGTCCAGCACGCCGCGGATTCGCTCCAGGAGCCGGGCCCGGTCGCCCGCGGCCGGCCGGCCCACGCACAGGGGCTCGCGGAACGCGGGCCAGCCGCCGAAGAGGGCCAGGTCGTCCACGCGCCTGCGGGCCGCGAGACGCGCCACCCGGCGCACCGGCTTCCCGCTCCTGCTCCCGGGCTTCGCGCGTTTCACGGCTCAGGCCTTTCCGCCGCGGCGGCAGTTGGGGATGTACCCGCCGTCCGGGCCGTAGGCCACGCGGCGGAATTGCAATTCGAGCTCCTCGATGCGGTCGCGACGGCGCGCCTTCATCGGCCGCGCGGGCGTGCCCACGTACACGGTCCAGGGCTCGCAGTCCTTCGTGACGAGGGAGCCGGCGCCCACGACGCAGCCTTCGCCCAGCGTCACGCCCGGCAGGATCACCGAGTTGGCGCCCACGATGGCGTGCCTGCCCACCCGCACGAACGAGCGCGCCGCGACGCGGAACGGCTCGGGAATGGTCGGGTTGGTGAGGCAGCCCCCCAGGTAGTCCTCGTTGCCGGTGTAGACGCGCGAACCAGCGGAGATCCCGCTGAAGTCCTCCATCACGAGCTCGCCGCCACCGGTGACGGAGACGAAGCTGGCGATGTGGATGAAGCTGCCGATCGCGGTGCGCGCGCCGCCCACCAGGAAGGCGAAGTCGTCGATGATCACGGAGTCGCCGATCGAGATGCGCTCGCGCCCGACGATCCGGGCCATGGGCCAGATGGTCACGTCCTGGCCGACGCTGCGGAAGCCCTCCAGCGACTGCGGCGAGGAAGAAAGCGGGGGGACGGGCACGCCGCCGGAAGTCGCGGTGGACAGGACGATGGGCGGGTTCACGAAGCCTCCTCCAGCGAATCCGGCCACACGGGCAGAATCGAGCCGGGCACGGCAAAATTCCTGCCGCGCGCATGGATTCCCGCGGGGCCCTGCGGCGGGCCGGGCGGGCGGTGCGGCGCGGCCGCGTTGAACTTGCGGGATCCGGGGGCATCCGTGCCCCCTCTGCCCGGGATAGGAAAAAGCAAGTCGCGGGCCATGAGCTGCGGGGCCGGGCGGGCCCGGAACGAGGGTGAGAGGTGGCGACGCTGAGGCGCCCTGAAGGTGGAGCGGCGTGGCGCGCTCCGATCCGGGACCAGGCGGTGGTCCGCCCCGGATCGGAGCGCTCTTCAGCGGCAGGCTGGTGTTCGCAGGACCGCTAACGCAGCAGGACCAGTTTCTGCCGCACCGCGGACGCCCCCTGGCTCAATTCGCAGACGTAGACCCCGGCCGGCACCGCCCGTCCCGAGGCGTCCCGGCCGTCCCAGCGGAGCACCTGGGCACCGGGAGCGCCCGCCCCGCGCAACCCGTGCCAGGTCCTCACCCGGCGACCGGCGGCATCGGAGATAGCCAGCGAGGCCTCCGCCACGCCGCCCAGCTGGTACCGGATCAGGGTCGAGCCGCGGAACGGGTTGGGCACTCCGGGATGGAGCCTCAAGAGCGCCGCGCCGCCGTCGCCGCCCTCTCCCACGTCCACCGGCGGAGTGGCATCCTGGAACACGTCGCCGTTGTCCTCCTCCCTGCCGAGCTGGTACCGGAAGTGGAGCCCCGCGATCTTGAACTGCCGGGTGAGCACGGAGTTGGAGAAGACCAGCCGGAGGTAGCGCACGGTGTAGGTGGAATCGGGGGCGAGTGCCGTGTACGCCGGCATGGGAGGCACGCCCGAGGGCGGGGTGAGCCCGGTCGTGGGCGTGGTGGTCGTGGTGTGGATGGATCCGCCCTGCGCGCCCCACCACACCTGGTACTGCGCCGGGGCGAAGCCTCCCTCCCAGTCCACCGTCACCCCCCGCACGGGGAGCGGGTAGTCAGCCTTGAGGTCCACCTGGATGTACGCGGGTTCCACGCCCAGCGGTCCCGCCGGGATGGTCCAGGGCGCGGTGGTGGTGGGATAGGTGCCGCCGGTCTGGCTGCTGCTGGCATTGGTGCTGATGGCGGGTGTGCCCCCGCCGCTGGCCTGGTAGAAGAGCAGGAACGTGCCCGTGAGCTGCACGTCCGGGTCCGGCTCCGAAATCGGGGCCGGGTAGGCCACGATATACGGCGTGACCACGGTGGTCATGCGCCCGGGGTCACAGTAGGTGGAGCCGTCCTGGTGCAGGTCAATCCCCCACCCGCGGATCTTCTTCACCGTGTTGCCGCAACCCACCACGGTGCTCCCGAGCCGCGTGTACTGGATCACGTTCCGGTACCACTTGTCGTTCTTGACCTTCCCCCGGCTCACGTTGACGACCCCATTGATGTCGGTGAACGTCCCGCCGCCGGCGTTGCCCTCCACCACGTGGACGTCGATGGAGTTGATCGGCCCGGTCATGCTGCCCTGCCGCCACACCACCACCGAGTCCACCACCTGGCTGTGGTAGCACGAGTCCGTCCACGCCCCGGCGGTGGTGTCGTAGGACTCCCAGGCCTGGAACGCTCCGGGGCACGGCCCGTTCACGCCGGGCTGGAAGTTCGCGTAGTCCAGCTGACTCCCGTTGATCCAGCGCCCGCGGGTGTTGAGGAACAAGTTGGTGCGGAGCGCCTCCTCGTTCTGGTACCACACCCGCAGTTCCTTCGTGTTCTGGACATAGCTGGAGGGCCAGAAGAAGGAGAAGTACCCGCCGGGGTAGGGAACCTGGGCCTCGCGGTGCCAGAAGGCCACCGTCTCGGTGCACCAGGCCTGGGCCCGGAAGGAATTCGGGATGCCGGGGGCCCAGTGCGCCAGGAAGTGGGCCAGGTTGGGGTCGTCCAGCTGGAGCTGGATCTGCCAGTAGGGCTGGCCCCGCTGTTTGAGGCAGGAGGTCTGCGCGTTCACCGACTTGCGGGCGGTGGAGATCAGGTTCCCCGCCACCGCGGGCAGGGGCCAGGCGCCTCCGCCGACGAAGCACGCGCACGCAGGCAGGTCGGGGAGCACGCAGTCCGCCTGCGCCCCGGGGGGCGGCGGAAGCGCCGGGACAGCCAGAAGGGCCGCGAGGAGCGCCCCGCCGAGGAACGGGGTAGAATGGTGGGTTCGAGCGGTCCGCACGGTCATCGTGGGGCCTGCCTTTCTGCTCCCGCGTGGGGACGAACGGGTGGCAGGATCCGGGGGGCCTGCGCAGGTCCGCCGGGGCCCGCATGGGAGAAGTGAGCCGCCAGGGTGGCAGCGGACCGGGGCAGGCAGAAAGTTGCACCCGGAGCGGCCCGAACTCACTTACAATCCCCTGGCCGCCTATTATACAACAATCAATCATCCAGCTTCAGCCCCGGACGGGGGCCCCCGCCCCGCCATCGAAAAGAGGAGACTCCGCGTGGCCCAGCAGTACATCTTCACCATGAAGGACCTGGGCAAGGTCCATCCGCCCAACCGGCAGGTGCTCAAGGGCATCTGGCTGTCGTTCTACCCCGGCGCGAAGATCGGCGTGCTCGGAGCCAACGGCTCGGGCAAGAGCTCCCTGCTGCGCATCATGGCCGGCGAGGACAAGGATTTCATCGGCGAGGCCGCGCTCACCCGGGGCTTCACCGTGGGCTTCCTGCCGCAGGAACCGCACCTGGACCCGTCCAAGGACGTGCTGGGCAACGTCATGGAGGGGGTGGCGGGCACCAAGGCGCTGCTGGACCGCTTCAACGACATCAACGCGCGGCTGTCCACCGAGCTCTCCGCGGAGGAGATGGAGAAGACCCTCGAGGAGCTGGGCAAGGTGCAGGACGCCATCGAGGCGGTGGACGGCTGGGACCTGGACCGGCACCTCGAGATCGCCATGGACGCGCTGCGCCTGCCGCCCCCCGACGCGGACGTGAAGACGCTCTCCGGCGGCGAGTTGCGCCGCGTGGCGCTGTGCCGCCTGCTGCTCCAGAAGCCGGACCTGCTGCTGCTGGACGAGCCCACCAACCACCTGGACGCCGAGTCGGTGGAGTGGCTGGAGCACCACCTGCAGCAGTACGCGGGCACGGTGGTGGCGGTGACCCACGACCGCTACTTCCTCGACAACGTCGCCGGCTGGATCCTGGAGCTGGACCGCGGCCAGGGCATCCCCTGGGAGGGCAACTACTCCTCGTGGCTGGAGCAGAAGCGCATCCGCCTGGCGCAGGAGGAGAAGGCCGAGTCGGCCCGCCAGCGCACGCTGGCCCGCGAACTGGAGTGGATCCGGCTGAGCCCGCGCGCGCGGCAGGCCAAGTCCAAGGCGCGCGTGAGTGCCTACGAGGAGTTGCTGAGCCAGGAGGGCCTCAAGCGTGCGGAGACGATCGAGATCGTGATCCCGCCCGCGCCCCGGCTGGGCGACGTGGTGATCGAGGCGCGCGGCCTCACCAAGGGCTACGGCGACCGCCTGCTGATGGAGAATCTCGAGTTCAACCTGCCCCGCGGCGGCATCGTGGGGGTGATCGGGCCCAACGGCGCGGGCAAGACCACGCTGTTCCGCATGATCACCGCGCAGGAGCAGCCGGACGAGGGCACGCTGCGCATCGGCGAGACCGTGAAGCTGGCCTACGTGGACCAGAGCCGCGACTCCCTGGACCCGAAGCGCAACGTGTGGGAGGAGATCTCCGACGGCAAGGACGTGCTGGAATTCGGCGGCCGCACGCTGCAGTCGCGCTCCTACGTGGCCTCCTTCAACTTCAAGGGGGCCGACCAGCAGAAGCGCGTGGGAGACCTCTCCGGCGGCGAGCGCAACCGCGTGCACCTGGCGAAGCTGCTGCGCCAGGGCTGCAACGTGCTGCTGCTGGACGAGCCCACCAACGACCTGGACGTGGACACCCTGCGCGCCCTGGAGGACGCGCTGCTGGCGTTCGCCGGGTGCGCGGTGGTGATCAGCCACGACCGGTGGTTCCTGGACCGCATCGCCACGCACATGCTGGCCTTCGAGGGCGACAGCGAGGTCGTGTGGTTCGAGGGCAACTACCAGGACTACGAGGCCAGCCGGCACAAGCGGCTGGGGGCGGCGGCGGACATCCCGCACCGGATCAAGTACCGCAAGCTGGTCCGGAAGTGAGACCACCCGGCCGGCGGGGCTAGCCCCGGCTGAAGGAGTAGCGGATCGCGCCCCGGGGGCAGTTGTCCACGCACGTGCCGCACAGGATGCAGTCGGTGTGTTCCATGCTCCCGGCGCGCACCAGGCCGTTCACGTCCAGGCTCATGGGACAGTTCCCGGTGCAGGACCGGCAGTTCCGGCAGCGCTCCGCGTCCGCCACCAGGCGCAGCGCCGGCCAGCGGAGGCGGTTGCGAGCCCGTCGCCCCAGGATCATGAACGGCGCCATCCAGCAGATCGAGTGGCAGGCCGCCCGCCGCCCCCCGAGGAGCGGAATCACCGCGAACGTCAGGACCACGGTGTAGTAGATGAAATAGGCCACGGGGCGGTCCACCGAGACCCCGCTCTCCACGTGGTAGAAGAAGCCGATCGAGCGATAGCCCCCTGCCCGCGCGGCCAGGAACACGATCGCCGCCACCCACGGCACCCAGATCACCCACTTCATCCACCCCACCCAGGGCTTCACCGGCCGGCTGTTGACCTCGGCGCAAGCCTCCTGCAACCCGGCCCCCGGGCACACCCACGAACACCACAGCCGCCCGACGAAAAGCGCCGCGACGAACAGGCCGGCGAACACGAACAGGCTCGCGTTGGCGACACCCCGCGACGCCGAGTCGAGGATGATCACCGGCGACAGGTAGTTCAGGATCACCGGGAAGAGCAACAGAGACAAGAGGATCGCAAGCCTGCGCAGTCGCTGGCGGACGGCCGGATGGGCGGACACGGAGCCTCCTCGCGGTTCGGGGTCCGGGGCGGCGGCGCGGCGGCCGGACCGTGCCGGCGGGGCGGGTCGCACCGACGATTCACGAGAGTATCGCGAGCGGAGGCAGAAATCGCAACCACGACCGGCGCCGGGACGGACGACGGCCCCGGATCCCGCGTCGGCGGCTCGCCCGCGCGCGAGCCCCGTGATCGCGCGGGATCGCCCGGACCCCCCCCTAGACGAAACCCCTCCCATGACCTAGTCTCACACGCGGTTTGTGTAAACACGGAAGGGAGGGGGCAACAACGTGAAAGTCGCCGTACCGAAGGAGTTCTTCGCCGACGAGCGCCGGGTGGCGCTGGTCCCAGAGACTGTAGGAAAACTCGTAAAGCAGGGCTACGACATCCGGGTCCAAACCGGAGCCGGGGAACGCGCCTACTTCCCCGACGAGGCGTACCGGGAGGCCGGCGCCACGCTGGTCCCCGACGTGGCCGCGCTCTTCCGCGAAGCGGACGTGGTCCTCAAGGTTCAGGAGCTGGACGTCAATCCCGGGACCGGCAAGCACGAAGCCGAGATGTTCCGCGAGGGCGGCGTGGTGATCAGCTTCCTCGAGCCGCTGATGCGCCCGGCCGTGATGCAGCAGCTGGCGCAGCGCAAGGTCACCAGCTTCAGCATGGATGCGGTCCCCCGCACCACCACCGCGCAGCGCATGGACGCCCTCTCGTCCCAGGCCACGGTGTCCGGATACCAGGCGGTGCTCATCGGCGCCGAGTCCCTCCCCCGCTTCTTCCCCATGCTGGTCACGGCCGCGGGCACCATCGCCCCGGGGCACGTGTTCATCCTGGGCGCCGGCGTGGCGGGGCTGCAGGCCATCTCCACGGCGCGCCGGCTGGGCGCGGTGGTGGAGGCCTACGACGTGCGCCCCGCGGTGAAGGAGGAAGTGGAGAGCCTCGGCGCGCGCTTCGTGTCGGCGGATCTGACCAGCGCCGACGTGGTGGATGCCGGAGGGTATGCCAAGCAGCAGTCCGAGGAGTTCCTCGCCAAGGTCAAGGAGATGCTCAAGTCCCATGTGAAGGGCTCCGACCTGATCATCACCACGGCGCGCGTCCCGGGCATCAAGGCCCCGGTGATGGTGACCGAGGACATGATCCGGGAGATGAAGCCCGGCTCGGTGATCGTGGACCTGGCCGCCGACATGGGCGGCAATTGCGAGGGTACCGAGGCCGGCAGGACGGTGGTGAAGCACGGCGTGACCATCCACGGGCTGTCCAACGTGCCGTCGCGGATGCCGGTGCACGCCAGCCAGATGTACTCGCGCAACATCTCCACCCTGCTGCAGCACCTCACCGACAAGGAGAACAACCTCAAGCTCGATTTCGAGGACGAGATCACCCGGGACAGCTGCATCACGCACGCGGGCGAGGTGAAGCACGCGCGCACCCGGGAGCGGGTGGAGGCGTGGAAGCAGAAAGGGGGGGCCGGCAAATGAATGAGGGAATCCAGCTGGTGGCGGCTCTCGCGCCGATCTACGTGTTCGCGCTGTCGGTGTTCGTGGGCTACGAGGTGATCTCCAAGGTGCCGGTGGTGCTGCACACGCCGCTGATGTCGGGCTCCAACGCCATCCACGGCATCGTGCTGGTGGGCGCGATGCTGGTGGCGGGCTCCGCGGACACGCTGCTGTTCAAGGTCCTGGGCTTCCTGGGCGTGATCTGCGGCACGGTCAACGTGGTGGGCGGCTTCCTGGTCACCGACCGGATGCTGCAGATGTTCAAGAAGAAGCCGGGCGGCGCGGAGGGCAGGTCATGAACGGCGCGCCGGACCTGAAGCTCTACGTGGAGCTGGCCTACCTGGTGGCCGCGATCATGTTCATCGTGGGGCTGAAGAAGCTCAGTTCCCCGCTCTCGGCACGACAGGGCAACCTGATCGCGGCGTGGGGCATGGGCCTCGCGGTGGCGGTCACGCTCCTCGACGGCTCGATGTTCACGAAGTTCGTGGGCGGCGAGCTATTCGGCCTGTGGATCATCCTGGGCGGGATCCTGATCGGCGGCGTGATCGGCGCCGTGTGGGCCCGCACCGTGGCCATGACCGCCATGCCGCAGATGGTGGCGGCGTTCAACGGCTCGGGCGGTCTCGCGGCGGCGCTGGTGTCGTGGGCCGAGTACTTCAAGCTGGTGCGCGAGCTGCCCGCGGGCACCGCGGCCATGAACCCCGGCATCACCTTCAGCCCGGTGCTGGGCGCGCTCATCGGCGGCATCTCGTTCACCGGCAGCGTGCTCGCCTGGGGCAAGCTGCAGGGCGTGATCAACGAGAAGCCCCTCACCTTCCCCGGCCAGCGGCCGGTGAACATGATGTTGTTCGCGGTGACCGTGTGCCTGGGCGCATGGCTGGCGTTCACCGGCAACCCGCTCGCCTTCGTGGTGTTCCTGGCGCTGGCGCTGCTCATCGGCTGGATGTTCGTGGCCCCCATCGGCGGCGGCGACATGCCGGTGGTGATCTCGCTGCTGAACTCGTTCACCGGACTGGCCACGGCACTGACCGGCTTCGCCCTCCAGAACAACGTGCTGATCATCTCCGGCACGCTGGTGGGCGCCTCCGGCACGATGCTGACGCTGCTCATGTGCAAGGCCATGAACCGCTCCATCGGCAACGTGCTGTTCAGCGCGTTCGGCTCGGCCACCGCCTCCGGCGTCGGAACGGGCCCGGGCGGCATCGCGAAGGTGGTGCGCGAGGTGTCCGTCGAGGACGCGGCGGTGATGATGGCCTACGCCCGCCAGGTGGTCATCGTGCCCGGCTACGGGCTGGCGGTGGCGCAGGCGCAGCACGTGGCGCGCGAGCTGGCGGACATGCTGGAGAAGCGCGGCGTGATCGTGAAGTACTCGATCCACCCGGTGGCCGGCCGCATGCCGGGCCACATGAACGTGCTGCTGGCCGAGGCCAACGTGCCGTACACCTCCCTGTACGACATGGATGTCATCAACCCCGAGATGGAGCGCACCGACGTGGCGCTGGTGATCGGGGCCAACGACGTGGTGAACCCGGCCGCACGCTACGACAAGTCGAGCCCCATCTTCGGCATGCCCATCCTGGACGTGGACAAGGCGGCGCACTGCATCGTGATGAAGCGCTCCATGAAGCCGGGCTTCGCCGGGGTGGACAACGAGCTGTTCTACGAGAAGAAGACCATGATGCTCTTCGGCGACGCGCGCGATTCGCTCCAGAAGCTCGTGAACGCCGTCAAGGAGGCCTGAGGCAGGAGCCCGACCGCCGCGGGCCCGCGTCGCAGCGGGGCCGCGGAGCTCCGGCGCGAAGGCTGCTGGAACATGAAGTCCGGCGGACAGCGAAGGGCCGGGACCACGCCAGGCTGGCGGTGTCCCGGCCCTCTTGTTCCCGGATCGGTTCGCGACTACTTGCCGTGGATCAGGTAGGCCTCGACGGTGAGCAGGTTCGGGCCCGCGCGCCGCACCTGGTGCAGCATCCTCGACATGCTCGAGACCTCCTCCAGCTGCTCCTGCACGAACCAGTTCAGGAAGCCGCGCGAGAGGTGGTCGTTGTCCTTGATCGCCAGGTCCACCAGCCGGTTGATGCGGTCGGTGACCTTCATCTCCCAGTCCAGCGCCAGCTTCACCGCCTCCTCGGCGGACTTGAAGAGATTCTTCGGCTCCCCGATGGCGGGCACGTTCACCTTGCCGCCGGCCTCCACCACGTACTTCACCAGCTTCATGGCGTGCTCCCGCTCCTCCTCTGCCTGCTTGTAGAAGAAGCCGGCCAGTAGCCCCAAGTCGTCGCTGTCGAAGTAGGTGGCGATGGCCACGTACTGGTTGGACGCCTGCAGTTCGTCGCCGATCTGTTCATTGAGCGCCTTGTTCATCGCCTTGCTGATCAACACGGAATTACCTCCTTCGCCATGGATCCCGTCGCAGCGGCACCGGCAAGTCCGCCGGGCGCCTCCTCCGGGCCGTTGGATGCCGGGGTGGTCGATCCGGTGGCAACTATAGCCGCCCCGGTAGGCGGCGACCAGCGGCATGCAAGGGCGCCACGGCATGGACAACCCGAGGATCGTGCACTGTCCATTTCGCCCGGGGTGCGGAATTTCGACATCGTCTGGACTTAGACAGCATCTAAACCAGCATGAGGGACATTCTCCTGACCCTGCGTGCGTGCCGCATCCCCGCCACGCCCCAGCGGATGGCGGTCGCGGAGTGGGTCCTCAGGACCACCGCCCACCCATGCGCGGACGAGGTATGGGAGGCGATCCAGCGGACCCTCCCCACGGTTTCAAGGGCGACGGTGTACAACACGTTGAACTTGTTCGTGCGCAAGGGACTTCTGCGCACCCAGGTGCTCAAGGGGGGGACCGTCGTGTTCGATCCGCGGGTCGAACCGCATCACCACTTCATCGACGAGGAAACGGGAAGGATCTACGATGTCCCCTGGAACGCGGTCCGGGTCACCGGGGCGGGCTTGCTGCGCGGCTTTCGCGTGCGCGAGTACCAGGTGGTCATGAGGGGCCGACGCAGGAGGAGAACTCCATGAAGAAGCGCAAGCTCACCACCGCGGCGGGGATTCCGGTCCCCGACAACCAGAACTCGCTTACCGCCGGCCCCCGCGGCCCGCTGCTGGTCCAGGACTGGCAGTTGTTCGAGAAGCACGCCCATTTCAACCGTGAGCGCATCCCCGAACGCGTGGTCCACGCCAAGGGCTCGGGGGCGTACGGCAGGCTGACCGTGACCCACGACATCACCCGGTACACGAAGGCTTCGATCTTCTCACAGGTCGGCAAGCAGACTGACTGCCTGGTGCGCTTCTCCACGGTTGCCGGGGAGCGCGGGGCGGCAGACGCGGAGCGCGACGTGCGGGGCTTCGCGATGAAGTTCTACACGGAGGAGGGCAACTGGGACCTGGTGGGCAACAACACGCCGGTGTTCTTCGTGCGCGACCCGTACAAGTTCCCCGACTTCATCCGCACACAGAAACGGGACCCCAGGTCGAACCTGAGAAGCGCAACTGCGATGTGGGACTTCTGGTCGCTCTCCCCTGAGAGCCTGCATCAGGTGACGATCCTGTTCTCCGACCGCGGGCTGCCCCGCAGTTACCGGGAAATGAACGGCTATGGGAGTCACACCTACAGCTTCGTAAACGCGAAGAATGAGCGATCCTGGGTCAAGTTTCACTTCAAGCCGCTCCAGGGCATCCACACGCTCACCGACGCGGACGCGGAGAAGATCGTCGGTTCGGATCGCGAGAGCCACCAGCGCGATCTCTTCGAGACGATCGAGAAGGGCGACTTTCCGAAGTGGCGGCTGTTCGTCCAGGTGATGCCCGAAGCCGATGCGGACAAGACCACGTACAACCCGTTCGACCTCACGAAAGTCTGGCCGCACGGCGACTACCCGCTGATCGAGGTCGGCGTGATGGAGTTGAACCGGAATCCCGAGAACTACTTCGCCGAGATCGAGCAGTCGTCGTTCTCGCCTGCGAACATGGTGCCCGGCATCGGACACAGCCCCGACAAGATGCTGCAGTTCCGCATCTTCTCCTACGCGGATGCCCACCGCTACCGCCTGGGAGTGAACTACGAGGGGCTCCCGGTGAACAGGCCTCGCTGCCCGGTGGACACCTACCACCGGGACGGGGCGATGCGCTCCGACGGCAATTGCGGCGGCGGGGTGAACTACGAGCCGAACAGCTTCGGCGGCCCGGCGCAGGACCCGTCGGCCGCCGAGCCCCCCCTGGGACTCCGGGGTGACGCGGCCCGGTACGATCACCGGGACGGCAATGACGACTACACCCAGGTCGGAAACCTCTACCGGCTGCTGCCCGCGGGTGAGCGCGAGCGCCTGCATCGTGCGATCGCGGTCGCCATGAGGGGCGTGCCGGCCGAAATCGTCGAACGGCAGCTGGGGCATTTTGGCAAGGCCGATCCGGCCTACGCCGAGGGCGTGCGGAAGGCGTTGAAGCAGTCGTAGACGCCCGTGGCGCAGGTTCGGAGGGCGCAGGGCAGGCGTTCTTGCCTGCCCTGCTTTCGTTTCCTCACCGGTAGTACGCGTTGAGCACGTACTGCTGGATCATCCGGTGAGTGTTGAAGAACGAGCCGTTCAGCGCGATGGTGTGGCGCATCACGTCGATGAACCGGTCCCGCTCACGGTAGAACTGGGGCAGGATCACCTGCTCCAGCTTGTCGTAGAGGTCCGCAGCGTCCTCCGCCGACGGGTCGTCGCTGGTGTGCAGCATGCGCGCGTCCTTGCCCACGGCCCAGCCGGTCACCCCCTCGATGCAGCCCTCGATCCACCAGCCGTCCAGGACGCTCAGGCTGGGCACGCCGTTCACCGCGGCCTTCATGCCGCTGGTGCCGGAGGCCTCGTAGGGCGGCCGCGGCGTGTTGAGCCAGATGTCCACGCCGGCCACCATGCGCCGGGCCAGCTCCATGTCGTAGTTGGGCATATACGCCATCTTGATTTCGGGCTTCACCCGGTCGCGGGCCTCGAAGATGCGCGCGATGATGGCCTTGCCCTCCCCGTCCTGCGGGTGGGCCTTGCCGGCGTAGATGATCTGCAGCGGCCCCACGTGGGTGCGGATGTTGCGCAGCCGCTCGGCGTCGCGGAAGAACAGGTCGCCCCGCTTGTACGGCGCCACGCGGCGTGCGAAGCCCAGGGTGAGCACGTCCACGTCCATGCCCACGTTGGTGTCACGGTTCACGTACTGGATCAGGCGGGCCTTGGCGTCGCGGTGCGCCTTCCAGATCTCGTCGCGCGGGATGCTCAGCGCGTAGCGCAGGGTGTAGTTGTCCTGGCGCCAGCCGGGAATGTGCTTGTCGAACAGCTCCTGGAAGGGCCGGGCCGCCCAGGTGGACGCGTGCACTCCGTTGGTGATGGCGTCAATGGCGTAGTGGCTGAACATGCTGCGCGACACTTCGCCGTGGCGCTTGGCCACGCCGTTCACGTAGTGGCTCAGGTTGAGCGCCAGGTAGGTCATGTTGAAGGTGCCGCCGCTGCAGAAGATCTCCTCCATGTCGCAGAGGTCGGGCCGCGCCAGCACCTCTTTCACCAGCTCCACCGGGAACTGGTCGTGCCCCGCGGCCACGGGCGTGTGCGTGGTGAACACGCAGTGCCGGCGCACCTTCTCCAGCTCGTCCAGGGTGATGCGATCGCGCCCCGAGCGCTTCACTTCCTCGTCCAGCAGCTCGATGGTCAGGAACGCGGCGTGGCCCTCGTTCATGTGGAACCGGTCAATGTCGTCGTGGCCCAGCGCGCGCAGCATGCGCACCCCGCCCATGCCCAGCACGATCTCCTGGCACAGCCGGTAGCGGCTGTCGCCGCCGTAGAGCCAGTGGGTGAGCTGGCGGTCCCAGTCACTGTTCTCGGGCAGGTCGGTGTCCAGCAGGTAGACCGGGATGCTCCGCTCGCTGGCCCCGCGGATGCGGTAGCGCCACGCGCGCAGCCGCACGCTGCGGCCCTCGATCTTCACCGAGACGCGCTGCGGCAGCTCCTCCAGGTGGTCCTCCACCACCCACTCCACCGACTCCTCCGTCTGCCAGCCGTGGGGGTCCAGGCGCTGGTAGAAGTACCCTTTTCGGTGCAGGAGCGTCACGCCCACCATGGGCACGTTCAGGTCCGCGGCAGCGCGCAGCGTGTCGCCGGCAAGCACCCCGAGGCCCCCGCTGTAGGTGGGCACCTCCGGCTGGAGGGCGATTTCCATGGAGAAATAGGCGATGAGTCGTTCGATGGACACTGTTCCTCCGGGCCGCGGCCATGCCGCCCTGGGGTGATGGCGATACGAGAGAATGGACGCCGGGACGCCGGCGCGCGGAAAACGGTTACAGGCCCGGCGGACCTGCCGAGACGGGTGTTTCGGCCGCCGGGAGAGAATAGCGTATTCGGACGGGCGCGGGGGAAACCGGGGAACCCCGTGGCCGTGGTGAAATCATAACTTCACTGCTGACAATGACTTGAAATCCAGGACCGGATCAGCGCCGGTCCGGAGCCGGCAGGAGCAGCTCCTCGCGCCCGTCAGCCAGGCGGCGCACCAGGGCTCCCCGGGCGTCCCGGCCGACCCTGCAGTCCACGCCGGGGGATTCCGCGGTCCAGCGGGCCTCCACCGCCCCGTCCGCCACCGCCAGGCGGAGCTCAAGCGGAAACCGGTACGGGTTCCACAGCACCAGGTCCGTGCCGCCCTCCTCGGAGACCGCGGCGTCCAAGCCCGCGGGCAGGGAGCTCCCGGGCGCGCTGTGACCGGCCCGCTCGATCACCCCCAGCCCGGCCCGAAGCGCCGCGGCGTGCACCACCCCGGCCACCAGGCACACTCCCCCTCCGGCCCCCTGCACCGCCACTCCGTCCACCAGCGAAGCTCCCGGGGCGCCGGGCACCCCGCCCCGGAGGTTCAGTTCCACCAGGAATCTCATCTCGGCGCGCGGGGGCACCTCCACCCGCGCCAGCCGGCGGACCGCCAACCGGATGTTCGCCCGGGACCCTGCGTCCGCGGCCTCCATCCCGGCCATCGCTCGGCCCAGGAGGTGACGTGGGGCGGGCGGCGCCAGAGCCACATTCCGCGGTGAATCCGCCCCCGAGGAGGCCGGCAACAGGCAGGCCGCGGACCACAACAGCCCGGCAACCGCCCGCACGCGCGCAGTCACGGCCCGACCTCGATCCCCAGCGCGGGGCCCGGCAGGTACAACTCCGGGAACACCGTGCTGCGCAACACCGGGGGCAGCTGCGTGAACCGCCCCTCGTGGGTGACCCGCAGCCGCGCCTCCCACACCAGCGCGCCGGCCTGGTGCGGGCGCCACGCCTTGCATTCGATTCTCCCGGGCAGCCGTCGGTCGCGCGTCCAGGCGGGCCGCGCCTCGGAGCCTTCGGAGCCGGCAGGCGGCCGGGTGTCGAACGCTCCGCACAGCGGCACCACCATCTCGAGCGCTTCGCACTCCACGGCCCGCGTGGTGCGGACCTCCATCCGGACGGTCTCGCCCAGGCGCAGCCGGCCCGCGCATTCCACCGGACGGGTGCCGGGCTCCCCCCATGCATTGGTATCGGGCAGATCCCGGTACAGCTTCACCGCGAGAGCCCCCATGGAGGTGTCCACGGGCGAGGAAAGCGGCGCGTGGGCGCGCCTGTGGGTCACCCGCAGGCCCCCGGCCTCCCCGCGGTCTGCGCCGACCGGCACCACTTCGGGCTTGGGCTCCCAGGAGACCAGGTCCCCGGGAATTTCGCCGCGCGCGGCCGGTTCGGATGGCAGCCGCGCGGCCACGCCAGCCACGTCGGAGGAGTCCAGGTGCGAGAGCACCACCCGGGTCCACAGTCCACCCCAACCGCGGCCGCGGCCCCCGAGGACCGCGAGCTGTGCCACGCGGGCCTGCGCGCCGCCGCGGTCCGCGCCGCCGCGGGCGGGGTCGGCGGCCCACCACACCTGCTCGGCGGGATAGGGGGTGGAGAAGTCCCGGCGGATCGCGCCCTCGGGGAATGCGCGCGGGCCCGCGTCCATGGCCGCGCCGCCACCCGTCAGCCCGAACCGGTCCGAAACCGCGGCCAGCACCCGAAGCGCCGCGCCGCGCTCCTCCGGCGTGATCCGCTGTTTCGCCAGGGCCTCCGCCACGCTCGCGGCCATCGCGCGCACCTGCCGCAGCACCGCGGGCTCAGGAACGTCCCGACCCACCGTGGCGGCCAGCAGCGCCATGCGGGCGGCGTGGATGTCCAACGACCGGTCCGGGCGCAATAGCGATCCGGGACGGCCCAGCGCGTCGAACATCCGCGCGCGCTCCCGGGCCGTGGCACCCGCGCCGGCCGCGTCCGCCGCCCTCCGGGGGTCGCCGGGCCCGGGCTCATCCGGCTCCTCGCCGCCGCCGTGCAACGGCCGGCACAATGGACCCAGGCCCAGGCGGAGCAGGTTCTCGCGGGCCGCGAGCGCGGCCAGCCGTTCGGGACCCGGCTCGCGCGGGACCCAGTCCGGCATCCCGCCCTCCTGGAGCGCCGCCGAAAGCAGCGGCGCGGCCCAGCGCAGCGTGACCGTGGAATCCAGTGCGGATCCCGGGGGCGCGCCGGAGCCGAACAGCGTACGCCAGGGCCGGGTCACCGGGATCGCGCGCTCCAGGCCGTCGGCCGCGCCCTCGCCGCGGGCCACCACCGTGACGCGGAGTGTCTCGGCGTCAGCGGCCACCCGCACCGGCAGCACCCACGCGCCGGGCTTCTCCGGCGACACCGTCACCTCCGGGGCGGGGCCCGCCCACGTGCCGCCGCGGACCTCCACCTGCCAGTCGCGGAAGTGGCGCTCGGGCTCGCCCTTCGCCTCGCGCAGCACCACGCGCAGCGCGACGCTGTCCCCGGCCACCAGGGCTTCGGGGCGGGACAGCTGCAGTGCCACCGGTCGGCGGACCACCACGTCGGCGCGGGCCATCCCCACCGCGGTGCCCGCGGCCACCGCATGCGCCGTGACGCGCCAGGTGGTCAGGTTGTCGGGCACGCGGAACGCCACGCGCGCGGAACCGTCCGGGCCGGTGACCAGCCGCGGGGCCCAGAAGGCCACGTCGCGGAAATCGCGCCGGACATCCGCCTCGGAGTCCTTGCCGCCCGCCCGCTCGTGGCGGCGGACGCCGGAGCGCACCTCCAGCGGCAACGGCCTCGGCCCCCAGAACGCATCCAGCAGGTCGGGGTTGGCGTCGGGGCCGAAGGCCAGCATGCCGCGGTCGTAGGCGGTCAACGCCACCTCGGCGGACACCGGGCGCCCCGAGGCGTCGCGGGTGGTCACTTCCAGCCGCATGGTGTCCCGCGGGGCCAGCGCGTCGCGTTCCGGTTTCACCTCCACCCTCAGGCGCACCGCGTCGCGACGCACGGTCACGGTGGCCTCGCCGCGATGCACGTCCCCGGCGAAGGCGGCGTAGGCGGCCACGCGCACGCCGCCGGCGCCGAAGCACCCGCCGGGCACGGTGAACTCGGTCACGCCCGGGGTGAACCGGATGTCCGGCAGCCACGCCAGCGGCTCCCGTCCCGCGAAGGCCACGTGCGCGACGCCCGCGAAACCGGCGCGGATGCGGAAGCGCGCGCCTGCCTCCCGGCTCTCAACGGTGTCCGCCGCCGCGGTGAGCTCGAAGGTGACTTCGGACTCCTCCCCGTCCGCGAGACCCGGCGTCCACCATGTGTAGTCCGCCTGCGCCACCCGCCCCAGGCTGTCGGCGGCGGAGGCCCGCACGCGGTATTCCGTCCCGGCCTTCGCCCGGACACCGCTCTTCCATTGGGCCTCGCCGTCGGCGCCGGTGGCCAGGGTGGCGGATTCCAGGAACACCGCCTTGTGGGCGCGCCGGCCCCGTACCAGGCGGTACAGCTCCACGCGGATCCCGCCGGAAGCCACGGGCCGGCGCGGCAGGGCCAGCAGGCGGAAGGTCGCGACGAGGGGACGGCCCGCCACGGAGGCTTCCGCGGCCAGGAAGCTCACGTGGCGCGCGGAGGCCAGCGCGTGCACCAGTCCGCTGGCCGACACGGCTTCGCCGCCTGGCTCCTGCGCCACGACATCGAGGTGCAGATCCGTGTCCCCCGCCAGCAGCCCGGGCAGCACCTCGAGGAACTCCACTTCCCCGCGGGCGTCGGTGAGCCGCTGCTCACGTCGCGCGAGCCCGGTCCACACCGGGCCGCCGAAGCCGCGGTCGGGGCCCCAGTCGTAACCGCCGCCCCATTCGTTCACGCTGTAGGTGACATTCACGCTGGAGGCGGGCAGTCCGTCCTCGCGCCGCACCGTCACCATCGCGCGCACGGTGTCCCCCGGCAGCGCCACGGCGCGGTCGGGGGTGATCAGCACGGAAAGCTCCGGCGTGGGGCGCGACGTGAGCGGCAGCATCCGGGTCGCCGTCGCACCCGAGGCGCGCACCGTCAGCCGGGCGGCGCCGAACTGCAGTTTCGAGGGCAGGGTGAGCGAGTCCACGGCCACGCCCGAGGCATCCAGCCGCCCCTGGCGCGTCACCGGGTCCGACTCCGCCCCCGCCACCTCGATGCTCACGCAGGAGTCGGCCACCGCGCCCAGCCCGGCGCCGTCGGGAGAACGCGCGATGACCTTCACGCCCAGGGAACCGCCGGGCCTCACCGCGGGCCGGTCGGTGAGCACCGCCAGCAGCGCGGGCGGCGGCGCGACGGGGTCCTGCCCCAGCACGACCCGCGCCGGACGCCGCGGATCGGCGGAGCGCACTTCCATCATGGTGCGCAGCGGCACCTCGGCCAGGCCGGCTGCATCGGTGATCCCGAGCTTCCGGCCCGATTCGTCCATGAGCGGCAGCCCCGCCACGCCCGCTCCGTCGGCGAAGCGCACGGCGCGCACGCGGGCTCGTTGCGGCCACTGCTCGGCCACCAGGGCCACCTCGCTCACCAGGAACTCGAGGTTCTTCGTTTCTCCCCCGGCCTTCGCGGAGAGCACGTACGTGCCGGGGGAGGGCGCGGGGAAGGCCAGGGCAGCGCGGCCGCCCGCGGCCACGCGGAAGGACTGCTTCCGAACCGGGGGCGCGCCCGCGTTTCCGGCCGCCTCGATCCGGCCCTCCACCGCCCCGCTGCCGGGCGCCCACGCGGTGGCGGTGACGCGCTCACCGGGCAGCCAGGTGTCGCGCGGCATGGAGAGCATCAGGCGCGGGCCCTCCCGCGGCATCTTCAGCAGGTGCAGCGTCAGGTCGCGCACGTCGGAGGAATCGGAGGGCAGCTCCTGGTTGGCGTAGTCGTAGGCGCGGGCGTAGACGTAGATGCTGCCGCCCGGGGGCAGGCCGCCGAGGCGGAACTCGCCACGGGCATCGGTGCGGGTGGAGCGGCCCGCCCCTCCCACCTCGGCCCGCGGGATCGGCCGGCTGTGCGCGTCCAGCACCCGGCCGGTCACCCGCCGACCGCGCAGCAGCGCGATCTCGGGGATCCGGCGCGTCTCCCCGGGCCGCAGGGTGAGCGTGGGGCTGCCCGACTCGCGGTGCGTGGAGGTGCGCGCGAGCACCTGCAGCTGGACCGGCCGCACTTCCGTGAGGCGGAAGCGCCCGTCGCCGCGCGTGCGCGTCCTGGCGTCCAGCGCCGAGACTTCCGCGCCCGCCAGCGGCCGGCCTTCCCGGTCCACCACGCGGCCCTCGATCACCGCGGTGGGGGCCAGGACCAGGCGTACGCCGGAGACGGTGTCTCCCGCGCGCACCGGCACCGTCACCGGCCCGCGCGCGGCGAAACCGCGGGCGCGAAACTCCAGCACCGCCCGGCCGGCGGGCAGGCCGCGAAACAGGAATGCACCGCCGGCGTCGGTCCGCACCGTGTCGAGTGGCCCGGTCCAGGGGTCCTTCGCCGTGACCACGGCTCCCGGGATGCCGATCCGGGAACCTCCCGCGCCGACCACGATCCCCGAGACGCTGCCCACCGGTGGCCCCGGTGCGGCGGCGGCCCGGCACGCCCATGATGCGGACAACAGCAGCAGCGGAATCCAGAGACGGCACGGACTCATTTCGCGGCCTCCCGGGGGAACGCGCGAAGCCAGCGGGCCACGCGCAGGGAATCCATGTCCACGGAGCGCACCTGGTACACGCGGGCGGAGGCCGTCACCGCGGTGCCGGAGATCCCCAGCAGCCGGCGGGCACGCCGCCAGGCGTAGGCGGCGGTGCGCGCCTCGCCAGGCAGGATCACCGCCGTCCTGCCGTCGGATTCCAGCAGCAGCGCCTCCCCGGCCACGTCCAGGGGCGCGTCCGGCTCGGTGGAGCGCCCCTCTCGAAGGAAGCAGCACCGCGCTCGCCGCGGAACCCCGCGCCCCGCAAGGCGGGCTTCCAGCACCGCCTCGCGCAGCGCAGCATCCACGTCCGCCTCGACCCGGGAGGCCAGCCCCCCGCGCACGCCGCGGCAACCCGCCACCCCGCGCGCGTCCCAGGCCGTGACATACACGGCCTCCGCCCCGCGCGCCAGCTCGGCCCACGCCGCGGAGTCCGCGCCCGCGGGGGCGGGAGGCGCCGCGTGCGACGCGGATATCAACGTGGCCAGGAGCCCGGCCGCCAGGGCGGGACGGCGGAGTTGCATTCTGTCAGTCTCGCGGCCGGTCCATACGCTGTCAAGCAACGCTGCAGCAAGACTTTGGCTGTGCTTCGAAGAATGTGTCCGGCGGGGATCCCGAAGCCCCCCGCGTCCCCCTCGCCCCCGGACCGCCGCCCGCCTCCGGCGCAAGCCGGTCCCGGCAGCAGCCGGGGTTGCGCCCACCCGCTCAAGATGGTATCCCTAGCAGGACTCAAAACCACTTCGAGTCCGGTCAGGGGCAGTCCGTCGATGTGCGCGGGTCCCGCTCAGCGGGAGGGCCACGGGGAAACGGACACGGCAGCCCGGCGCCGGACCGCGTTCGCGATCATGGCGACACGCCGGCCAGCCCGAGAGGCGGCCCAACCTCCAGCACGATCATCCTCCCGTTGTCTTTCCAGGAGGTCGCGGCCGAACCGCGCCCACCCTTTGCCCTGCCGGAGCCCGGGGGACTTCCGCGCGGGGAGCACGCGTCATCCCCCGTGGGCCGAACCGGTCCGAAAGGAACTTCAGTGACGCACTTTCGCTGTCCCACGAGGGGAGTGAGAGCCTCGCTGGCGCCGCTGGTGGCGGGGCTTCTGGCCCTGGCGCTCGCCGGGCCCGCGTTCTCCGCGCCGGAACGGGCCGCGGCGGGCAACCTGCCGGCCAAGCTGCTGATCCAGGCAGTCTGCGTCAGCCCGAGCGCGGGCGAGTACATCGCCATCTACAACCCCAACGACTTCGCCGTGGACCTGTCGAACTACTACTACACGGATGCCATCTACCTGGGCACCTCCCCCCCGCAGAACCTGTATCCGTACATGGCCACGGGCTCGTTCTACACGCCCGCGGGCACCCCGGCGCGGATTCCCGGAGGGGGCGCGTTCTTCGACTTCCACGCGCGGTTCCCGGCGGGCTCGAGCATCGCGGCGCACGACACCATCGCGGTGACCCACCAGAGCACCTCGCGCTTCCTGGCCACCTACGGGCGCAAGCCCGCGTTCGCCTTCCCGTATTCCGGGGACACCGACGCCAGCGTGCCCTCGATGCGCCCGGCGTTCCCGGGGTCCATCCCCAGCGCGCCGGACTCGGCCACGCTGACCAACGGCGGCGAGAGCGTGGTGCTGTACTACTGGGACGGCGTCAGCTCCAGCGTCACCGACGTTGACTACGTGGTGTGGGGCGTGAACTCCGGCAGCTACGTGGTGGACAAGACCGGCATCGTGATCAACGGGTTCACCTACCCCGCCGACACCCCGCCCGGACAGCAGCAGGTGGCGGCGACCGCCGCGCACGCCAACGGCAACGCCTTCCGCCGCGAGAACTACAGCGAGGGCACGCAGAGGACCACGGGCGGCAGCGGGGTGGGCGGCCGCGACGAGACCAGCGAGAACCTGGCCTCCACGTGGAGCTCCAACAACCCGGCCGTGCCCCCGGTGGTGAAGACCAGCGGCCCGGCCGCGCTGCAGGCGCGCGCCGGCGGCCCGTACGCGGGCACCGCGGGCACCGCGATCAACTTCAACGGCGCGGGCTCCACGCCTGCCACGGGCGGCACCATCACCGGGTACAACTGGAGCTTCGGGGACGGCAACACCGCCAGCGGCGCGGTGGCCAGCCACACGTACACGGCTGCCGGCACCTACACCGTGGTCCTCACCGTGGCGGGCACCGGCGGCGCCACCGACGCCGACACCACCAGCGCGGTGATCACCACGGGCGGCGGCGGCGACGGCGCCGCGAAGAAGCTGGTGTTGCAGGCCGTCTGCGTCACGCCCACGGCGGGCGAGTACATGGCCGTGTACAATCCCAACGACGTGTCGGTGGACCTGTCCAACTACTACCTGACCGACGGCACGCACATGGCGTCGCGGACGATTTACTGCTACATCGCGACCGGCTCCCCGTACACTCCCGCGGGCAGCCCGGCGGGCATCCCGGGTGGCGGCGCGTTCACCGACTTCCACGCACGCTTCCCGGTGGGCGCCACGATCGCGCCGCACGACACCATCGCGGTGACGCACCAGGGTGCCGCGGGATTCGTCGCCACGTACGGCCGCAAGCCGGCCTTCGAGTTCGGCTACTCGGCCACCGACGACGCCGAAGTGCCGAACATGCGACCGGCGTTCGCCGGCGCCATCCCCAGCGTGCCGGACTCGGTCACGCTGACCAACGGCGGCGAGACCGTGGTGCTGTACTACTGGGACGGCGCCACGCCGCTGGTGACCGACGTGGACTACGTGTTCTGGGGCGTGAACAGCGGCTCCTACGTGGTGGACAAGTCGGGGACCACCATCGGCGGCCAGACCTACAAGGCCGACACCTCGCCCGGCTCGCAGGTGCCCATCGCGGCCGCGGCGCACGCCATCGGCAGCATGTTCCGCCGCGAGGATTTCACCGAGGGCAACCAGAAGGCCACCGGCGGCAACGGGGTGGGCGGCCGTGACGAGACCAGCGAGAACCTGGCCCTCACCTGGAGCTCCACCAACCTGGCGGTGCCGCCCGTGGTGAAGGCGCCGGCGCCCCCGCCGCCCACCGACACCCTGCGCGCCGACGCCGGCGGGCCCTACCGCGGCTCGGTGAAGCAGGCGGTGAACTTCGACGGCTCGCGCAGCACCCCGCCGAAGAACGGCTCCATCACCGCGTACGCATGGGACTTCGGCGACAACACCAGCGGTTCCGGCGTGACCGCCACGCACGCCTACGACAAGGCGGGCACATTCAGTGTGCGCTTGATCTGCACCGACAACACCGGTCACACCAACACCTCCACGACCCTCGCGACGATTGCGGAAGCGACGAAACCCCTGTCGGTGCCCGCGCGCACCTTCCTTCCCACGCTCAATGAACTGGACACCATCAAGGTGGACGTCGCGGTGGGCAGCAAGGTCACCGTGCGCGTCTTCGACCTCGAGGGCCGGATGATCCGCGTGCTCTACGACGCGGACTTCTCCCCCACGGCGCGGATCACCTGGGACGGTCGCGACGCGCAACTGATGCTGGCACCGGCGGGCACCTACGTGTGCGTGCTGGAGGCCCGGGACATTACTGGCAAGGTCGAGCGCCACACCGCACCGCTGGTGGTGGCGCGCCGGCTGAAGAGGAACTAGCGCCATGGCCACGAAGCTTGGATTCCGTCCGGCCCGCGCGGCCGTGACGCTCGCGGCGGCGCTGTGGCTCGCCGCGACCGGCGTGCACGAGGCGCGCGCCGCATTCGACCCGCTGGAAGTGGATCCGCGCGCCCGCGCCATGGGCGGGGCGATCACCGCGGTGGAAGGCGGCAGCCTCGCCCTGTTCCACAACCCGGCCTCGCTGGGGCTCACCGAGTTCGGCTCGGTGGGCGTGAGCACCGTGCAGCCGCAGGGCCTCGACTTCGTCCGCCTCACCGCGATCGGGGCCAGCGCCAAACTGCCCGGCGGCCTGGGCGGCGTCGGCGTGGGCTTCCGGCGCCTGGCCACCGATTTCGAGGACATCTCCCTGGAGTCGCAGACGCAGTTCAGCCTGGCGCACGGGTTCCGGCTCTACCACGACATCTCCACCACCGTGAGCGTGGGCTACGGGCTGAACGTCTACAACCTGAAGTACGGGGCCTCCGCCAAGAGCGACCCGGGCTCGGCCAGCACCGTGGGGCTCGACGTCGGGGTGCGGGTCACGCTGCGCGACCGCGCCGCGTTCGGCTTCCGGGTGCAGAACCTGAACAACCCCACCATCGGCGAAGTGGACGTGGAGGACCTGCCGCGGCGCATCACCGGCGGCGTGGCCTACAGCCCCTACGCCGGCGTGATCACCTCGCTGGACATGGACTCGCAGCTGGGCCAGAAGACGCGCTTCCGCGCGGGCACCGAGTTCGCCGTCACCCAGTACGGGTTCCTGCGCTTCGGCGTGAACACCGATCCCAACACGTTCTGCGCGGGCCTGGGGCTCAACGTCAAGGGCGTGCGCGTGGACTACGGCTTCTCCACCGGTCCGGGGCCGCTCAAGGACACCCACCAGCTGGGGATCTCGGTCACGCCGGCCCTGCTGGGCAAGGGCGACACCGCCGGGGCGGAGGAGTGAGCCGGTGAGACAGCGACGCGACTATTCGAAACCGGGAGCGTGGCGCCGTCCGCGCGTCCGCACGGGGCTCGTCGTGGCGGTTTTCGCCGCGGTGGTCCTGCTCGCGGGCGCGGCGGCCGCGGCGCCGCCCGCGCCGCCCGACGGGGCGGCCCAGGCCGGGGAGTCGGGGGCGTACTCCCCCTCCAACCGGCTGGACCTCAACCGCGCCACGCTGGCCGAGATCGCGCGCCTGCCGATCCCGCCCGAGGTGGCCCGGAGCATTTTCGACCACCGCGAGTTCCGCAGCCTCTTCACCAGCGTGTACGGGCTGCTGGACGTACCGGGCATGACGCCCAGGCTGTTCGCCGCCGTGCGCGGCGTGGTGACCGTGGAGCCCCGCTTCATGGTGGCCGAGGACCCGCGCGAGGATGAGCGGCTGGAGTCCATCGCCGACGTGGTGCAGCGCCTGCTCTCGCAGGAAGGCGCCAGCGAAGGCCTGGTGGACGAGTACGTGGACATGCTGCGCCAGCCGCGCAACGTGAACGACATGGACTACCTCTCGCTCACGGGCGTGCAGAACGTCTCGCCCGTGGACGCGGTGGCCATCGTGCGCGCGCTGCGCGAGAAGCCGTTCGAGAACACGCAGGAGCTGCGGCGCACCGACGGCCTGTCGTACTGGGGCTACCGCAACCTGCGCGACTACGTGCGCTTCGACCGGGAGGGCGGCGCGCTCCGTCCCCGCGTGGACTACCAGTTCCGCATGTACGACACGCCCTACCAGCTGAGCACCCTGGACATCCTGACCGACCAGCTGGGGGCCTCCGGCGCCAGCACGGCCGCGGGGCCCAAGGTGCGCGACAACACCCTGCTCCGCGACTATGCCCTGAACTCCCTGTTCGGCCGCATGGGCATGGAACAGGGCCGCCCCTACACCACGCACAAGCTGCGCATGCGGCTGGGTCAGGACCTCAAGGCCGGCGTGATCACGCACCGCAACCTGGGCGAGAAGAACTGGGACGAGACGAAGAAGTGGTTCGTGGGCGTGGACGGGAAGCAGCTCGGTCCCGTGAAGCTGCACCACGCCTACGCGGGCAACTTCCGCCTGGCCCTGGGCCAGGGCCTGCTGATGGACAACACCGACTTCTTCCAGCCGCGCCGCACCGGGATGGGCTTCAACGTCCGCCCCATCGGCGTGCACGGCGACCTTTCGCGCAGCGACGAGTACTCCCTGCGCGGGGCCGCCTTCGAGGCGTCGGTGGGCCCGGTCCGCGGGACCTTCTTCTACTCCAACACCGACAAGGACGCGATCCTCAACCCGGACAGCTCCTTCAACCGCTACATCACCATGTTCCCGCGCGTGGATGACGACCTGCTCAAGGCGGTGCGCGCCTATGTTCGCCCGGCGGACTCTTCTGCGTTCCTGCCGATGCGGGACGTGATGAACGAGCGGTTGACTGGGGCCAACTTCCGGGTGGAGCCGTGGAACGGCACCTACGTCGGGATGACGGCCATGGAGTTCAAGTACCGCAACAACATCAACGCCGCCCGGGACCGCTTCAACCCGCTGGCATCCACGCTGGTCAGCGACCCGGCCACGCGGATCGAGGCGCGGGACTCCGAGATCGCCGGGGCCTACGACAACCGCAACCTGGGCCCCTTCCGCGACCTGGTGGGACTCGAGTTCGGCACGGTGATCGAGAACGTGGCCCTGCAGGGCGAGTACGCGAAACTGTGCACCGCCCCGAAGGACAACTTCGTCTCGCGCGCCTTCGCCAACGGGCCCGAGTCGTGGATCGGCTCGGCCTACGTGCAGTACGAGAACTTCACGCTGCTCGCGATGTACCGCAACATCGCCCTGGGCTACGACAACCCCTACAACCGGGCGTTCTCGGAGACCAACCGCTACGACCAGACCATCCTGGGCAGCCAGTACTACTTGCAGAACCCGGTGTACGCCATCCTCGCGGACAACGACCCGCAGGCCAAGCCGGAGCGGGGCCTGTACTTCAACGCGCGCTACCAGATCAGCCGCAACCTCACGCTGAGCTCGCTGGAGTACGACAGCTACGACCGCAACAGCGACGGCACCCACGGGCAGCGGCTCGCCGCCACCCTGGAGTACCGTCCCATCTTCCCCTTCCGGATCCGGGTGCGGCAGCGCTACTCGGACCGGCAGGGCGTGGGGCCCGACGAGGTCCGGGCGTTCAGCAGCTGGGACACCCGCGCCGAGGCGCGCGTGTTCCTCTCGCACCGCGACGTGCTCGAGTTCCTGTACTCCACCACCAACGTGGAGTTCAAGGTGCGGCCGCGCCTCGTGGGCGGCCTGGGCGGCGCCACCGAGCTGGGCTCGCGGGCGCTGCCGGCGCAGGCGTTCCAGGCCAAGTTCACGCACAACTGGACCCCGGCGCTCACCACGGTGTTCTCGAGCGAGATCTACGACGGGTTCCTGTACAACTTCGAGGACAACGAGTTCATCGCTCTCGACGGCCGTGGCTTCCGCAACTGGGTGGCCATCAGCAGCCGGCTGAACAGCGCGCTCTCGTGGCGCCTGAAGTACACGGTGGACTACCAGGACCCGGTGACGTGGATGGAGATCCGGTCATTCCCGGACACCCCCAGCGGCACCCCCGGCCCGGTGGACGTCCGCAAGATCCAGAACTCGTTCCGCTTCCAGCTGGACTGGTCGTACTGAGGATATGATGACGATGCGTGCGAACGCGGAGGAACTCGCGATGAAGCGACGTGCTCGAGTTCCTGTACTCCACCACCAACGTGGAGTTCAAGGTGCGGCCGCGCCTCGTGGGCGGCCTGGGCGGCGCCACCACGGCGATCTACGACGGCTCGTTCTCGCTCACCAGCAACCCGGCCATGCTCGGCTGGGCCGAGGGCAGCGCCGTGGAGGCCACCATGCGCGTGGCCCGCTACGACGAGACCCGATTCGTGCCGCTGTTCGACTCCTTCGACCAGTACCTGAAGGAGACCGCGGTGGCCGAGAACCCCTCCACCTACACCGGCCTCAACGGCGGCGTGGTGTGGAAGCCCGCGAAGAGCAGCCCGCTCACCCTGGCGGGCGGCTTCTTCGAGCGCTACAACTTCCAGTACAACTTCGTGGACGAGCGGCGCAACGGCACCGGCACCGACCGGGAACGCCGGGACAAGCTGATGGGCACCCAGTACATCACGTCCAACCGCGCCCTCTACTCGGCCTCGGGCGGCGCGGCGTACCGGTTCGAGCGCTTCTCCGCCGGTGCCACGGTGCACTATTACTTCGGCAACCTGAGCCTGGAGAACCGCGTGGTGCCGGGCCCGGTGGCCCGCGCGGGCGGGTTGGACGGCCCCACGGTCAAGTCCTTCAGCCGCGACGTGAGCGGCGTGGGCGCCACCCTGGGCTTCGCGGCGGAAGTGGACCCGCGGGTGACTCTGGCAGCCTCCTACGAGTTCCCGGTGAAGCTGGGAACCGACTGGCGGACCGAGATCGCCGACTCCGCCACGCACGTCAACACCAGCGCCGTGGGACACGCCGACACGCGCTACCCCGGCCGCTGGGCCCTGGGCCTGGCCTACCGGCCGCGCAACACGCTGCGCACCGTGTTCAGCGTGGACGCCGTGCGCACGCTGTGGAAGGACGTCTCGACCGGCGACTCCGTGCGCGCGGCCAGCCCCGCGCTCGCCACGGTGCTGCCGCTGGCCGCCCTGCGCGACACCTGGGAGATCCGCTTCGGGCTGGAGCACACCTTCTACAACAACCTGCCCACGCGGTTCGGGCTGTTCTACCGCCAGGCCTACGCGGCCGACGAGGTGGACGTGGCCGGCATCTCCGCGGGCACGGGCTACAAGTTCGACAAGTTCGACGTCGGCATCGGCGCGGAGGTGTCCAAGCGCAACTCGCGCCAGGCCGCCATCACGCCGCGCGGATCCGGGGACTCCAAGACCGACCGGGTGCAGGACAGCATGCTGCGCGGGGTGATCGATGTCCGCTACCACTTCTAGGGGCGCGTTCGGAGGCACCATGCGAACGTCCTTCCTGCTGCTGGCGCTGGCCGCGGCCGCGGTCTTCACCGCGCCCGCGGGGGCCGGGAAGGCGGCCCAGCTGCCGCCCGGGCAGGTGCAGATTGACATCCTGTACACCAGCGACCTGCATGGCCACATTGACACGCAGGCCGCCACGTTCATGAACCCGCAGTTCCCGCCGTCGCTGGGCGGGGGCGCGTCCGCCGCCACCTACATCGAGAAGGTGCGCGCGGAGGCGAAGGCCGCCGGCCGGGGGTTCCTGCTGCTCGACTCGGGGGACATGTTCCAGGGCACCCCGGTCGGGATGCACACCCAGGGAAAGGCCATCGTCGAGTGGATGAACAAGATGGGCTACTCGGCGGCCACCATCGGCAACCACGACTTCGACATCGGCTGGGACAAGGCCAAGGAGATGGTGGACCTGGCCACGTTCCCGGTGCTGTGCGCGAACCTGTTCGACACCGCCACCAACAAGCGCGTGGACTGGGTGAAGGACCGGGTGATGCTGGACGTGGCCGGCCTGAAGGTGGCCATCATCGGCATGATCACGGAGGCCACGGCGAGGATCTCGTTCTCGAAGAACGTGCAGGGCCTGACGTTCCTGCCGGTGGGCGAGATGCTGCCTGCGATGGTGAAGGCGGCGCGCGACGACGGCGCGCAGATCGTGCTGCTCCCGGTGCACGCGGGCCTGCCGTACAAGGCCTCGCTGGCCACCTACTATCGCGAGATGGTCGCGGCCGAGCAGCGGGGCGAGAGGCCGAAGACCCTCGAGGCGATGGAGATCGCCCGCTACGTTCCGGGCATCGACATCGTGTTCGCGGGCCATTCGCACCAGGGCTATGACGTGCCGTGGGAGGACCCCATCAACCACACGCTGGTGGTGGAGCCCTACGCCAACGGCTCGAGCCTGGGCCACATCACCGTCACCCACGACAAGGACGCGGGCACCATCGTGGGCTACGACACGCACCACGACCGCGGCGCGCTGGTCACCCTCTACGAGGACGAGTTCTGGCCCGACCAGGGCGTGGCCGAGGGCATCAACCTCCAGGTGGCGGAGGCCGAGCAGGGCCTGGACGAGATCCTGGGCGAGACGCGCGTGAACCTGGAGCGCGGCTCCGCCGAGAAGGGCCTCATGGGAGCGCTGGTCACCGACGCCATCCGCGAGCAGGCGGGCACGGACGTGGCGATCCAGAACACCGGCGGCGTGCGGGCGGACATAGCACCGGGGCGCATCACCAAGCGCGAGTGCCTCTCGGTGCTGCCCTTCGACAACGCGGTGGTCTCGGTCAGCATGAAGGGCGAGGTGCTGCGGCGGCTCTTCGAGCAGAAGGTCAGCCGGTGGGCACTGGGGCTGTTCATCTCGGGCGCCACCGCGAAGTACGACCCGACCCGACCTGCGGGACAGCGGATCGTCTCGATCGAGGTCGGGGGCGCGCCGCTGGACACAGCGAAGACCTACACCGTGGCCATGACCAACTTCCTGGCCGAGGGCAACAGCGGCCTGACCGTGATGCGCGAGGTGCCGGAGGACTCCGTGTACCAGACGCGCTACTCGGACCGCGAGTCGCTGGAGAACTACTTCCGCCGCCACTCCCCCGTGGCCCGCAGGAGCGAGTCGCGCTGGGTGAAGGTGGATGAGCCGCTGACGCCGTCGCCGTAGGCGGGGCAGCCGCAAGCTGGCGGCCAGGGCGGGAAAACCAGGACGCGTAACTACAGGCGCGGGACAGATGCCAGGCGCCGCGTGCGGCAGACAGCGACACGAAATGCGAGGGCCGGTCCGGAATCCCCGGGCCGGCCCGTCGCATTCATGTGGGGCAGGCATTCATGCCTGCCGGCCCCAGGCGCAGCTCAGGCATGAAAGCCCGGACTGCGGCGCGCCTACCGGAACACCGGCACCGCCACCATCACCGGCCGGTGGTCGGACAGGTCGTCCTGGTAGGTGGGCAGGTAATCGCCCGGCCGCAGCGTCACCACGCGGGCGCGCGCGAACACGGGGCAGGCGGCGCGGTTGATCATCCAGTGGTCAATCAGCCGCGCGGAGGCCGGGTGCGAGTAGAGGTCGGACCTGCCGGTGATGCCCATGGTGAGGAACTTGTAGTCCGTCGAATCGGACAGCAGGCTGGTGAACGAGTTGCGGTCCGGCGCGTCGGTGAGCACGCCGTTCCAGTCGCCCGCCACCAGGTAGGGCACGCCGGGCCGGGCCGTCTGCTGCAGGTCGAGGTACTGGCGGATCTTGAAGTTGGCATCCCGGCGGCGAGCCAGATCATCGGCGGTGCTGCCGGCCTTCAGGTGCAGCACGATCAGGCGGAAGGAATAGGTGCGGTTGTTGGCCGTCGCGGCGATGTCCAGCTCGAGGGGCGGCCTTGGAAACGCGCTGAAGTCCCCGGTGAAGATGGGCGTGACGGAGCGGACCGTGATCACCGAGGTCCGGTAGATCACCCCGGTCTTCTGGTAGTTGCCCGGGCTGTACTGGTCCGGGGAAACCAGCCCCGCGTAGCCCGGCAGCCGGGCCAGGACCGAGTCGAAGCTGGACACGCTGGCGATCTCCTCCACCGCCCAGAGGTCCAGGCTGGCGGCCGAGATGATGCGCGCCGCCATCTGGATGCCCACGCTCGCGGGGTGGCTGGAGGGGAAGTTCAGCATGTTCCAGGTGGCCAGGTCGAGCGTGGTGTCGGTGCCGACCGCGGCCAGCTCGCCCGGAAACCCCGTGCCCACCGCGGTGCGCCCGCAGCAGGGCGTCGCGGAATCGGAGGGATCGCAGGTGGCTGGCGGGGGCTGGGTGTTGGGGTCCAGGCGGGCGCAGCCGGCCAGCCACAGCAGCGGGCAGATCGTCGCGGCCGCCGCGAGCCGCCGGAGGGCGGCGACGGACAGGCACGGGATGCGTGACACGAAACGGGGCGCGAATCGCGAAGTCGGACGCAAGGATTCCTCGGGCCCGTGGGGTCGGCGGGCGGGCGTGAGCATGGACGGGAACAGGGACCAGCGTGCGGGCCTGCGGACGGCCGCTCCGGGGGTCGCGGCCTCCCGGTGGGACTGCCAGAATACCACAATCGCGGCCCGGAGCGTGTGCTAGGCTACGATGTCCGAAAGGAGTCTCTGCGAGGGATGGACCTGTTCGCGCCCGTCGTCCGACATGTGGTGGCCCCGCTGCAGGCGTTTCGCGAGGGCCGCCCGGTGTACCGCATCCTGCGCGAGCTGGAGCGCACCCAGTACCTCCCTCCCGCCGAGATCCGCGCCCGCCAGGAGGAGAAGCTCCACGCCCTGATCGCGTGGGCCGGCGAGCGCTGCCCCTTCCACGCCGGGCGCTTCCGGGCCGCCGGACTGGACCCCGCCAGCTTCAGCATGGACGACTTCCGCCGCCTTCCGCCGCTTACCAAGGCCGACGTGCGCGCCCACGGGGCCGACCTGCTGGCACGCGGCTTCCCCGAAGCGAAGCGCCTCGCCAGCAAGACCGGCGGCTCCACCAGCGTGCCGCTGCAGTTCTTCGTGGACTTCGACAGCAACGTGCGCAAGACCGCGCTGGCGCTGCGCAACAACTCCTGGGCCGGCTGGAACGTGGGCGACAAGGTGGCGATGGTGTGGGGCGCCCACGACCTGAACGCCAGTCTCAAGATCCGGCTGCGCAACCTGCTGCTGGACCGGGCCATCGCGCTGGACACGCTGCGCCTCGACGCGGCCATGATGCACGACTTCGCGCGCCGCATGCGCTCCCACCGGCCGACGGTGGTGTTCGGGCATTCTCACTCCATGTACATCCTGGCTTCCTTCATGCGCCGGCACGGTTACGGCGCGCCCACGGTGAGGACCGTGATCAGCACCTCCACGGTGCTGGCCGACATCGAGCGCGCCACGCTGGAGGACGTATTCCAGTGCAAGGTATTTGACCGCTACGGGTGCGAGGAAGTGAGCCTCATAGCCAGCGAGTGCGACGCGCACTCGGGCATGCACCTGAACTCCGACCACCTGCTGGTGGAGTTCCTGGTGGAGGGCCGGCCCGCCGCGCCCGGGGAATGCGGCGAGATCCACCTCACCGACCTCACCAACGTGGCCATGCCCTTCATCCGCTACCGCGTGGAGGACGCCGGCACCCCCACCGACCGCGCCTGCCCCTGCGGGCGCGGCCTGCCGCTCATGGAGAAGGTGCAGGGCCGCGTCGCGGACTTCATCGTCACACCGGAGGGACGGGTGATCTTCGGCGTGTCCATCCTGGACAACTTCACCGCGAAGTTCCTGGGGCTGGAGCGGGTGCAGATCGTGCAGGAGCGGATGGACCACCTGCTCTTCCGCGTGGTGAAGGGCGCGGACTTCACGGACGAGGTGCTGGCGGCGTTCCGCGCGCGGATCCCGGAGTTCTTCGGGCCCACCATGAAGTACGACTTCGAGTTCGTGGACCAGATACCGCGCGAGGCCAGCGGCAAGTACCGCTTCACCATCTCGAAGGTCGCCAACCCGTTCCAGGAAGCGGCCGACAGGAGCCCCAACCCGTGAGCCTGGGCACCCGCTTCTCCGGGGAGTTCTACCTGGCGCGATCGCCGGAAGGCGCGCGCCCGCCCGCCCCGGGCGAGGTGGTGGCGCCGGCCACCGAGGCCGACGTGCCGGACCTGCTGCGCGTGGCGGAGGCGGTCCACGGCCCCGGCGGGCGCACCGCGGCGCTGTTCACCGACCGGCTCCGCCGCGGGCTGAGGCCCTACATCCTGCGCCACGACCACACGGCGGCGGCGTTCCTGTGGGTGGGCCTGCAGCGCTATTCCATCTATCCGCTGCGCCTCTCGCTGCTGCTCGCCGGAGGCGCGGGCTATGTGTTCGACGAGGCCACCTCCCCCGACTTCCGGCGCCAGGGCATGCTGGGCAAGCTCTTCGCGGCGGCCTGGGAGCGGGAGGGGCTGCGCGTGGCGGTGGCGTGTATCGCCACGTCCAACGCGGCGTCGCTGGCTGCGAACCGGCGGATCGGGTTCGCGCCGGAGTGCAGCGTGGTGATGTCGCGGTTGCTGGCGCTGCGAACGCACACGGTGCGGCCCGCGGAAGGTGGCCCGGCGCTTCGCTTCCGATCGTTCGCGCGCCCGGGGAGCAATCCCGTGGCGCTCAGCTGCCGGCTGGACGAGCACGGACTGGGGGACTTCCGGATGTCGCACCAGGACACCGGCCCGGGCGGCGGGGACGCGGACCTCGATTCCGCCTGAACACCGGGCTGCAGGCGAACCACCGTTCAATCTCGACGGATCTCATTCCATCCAGGGAGCGACGCATGAACTACCGGAGGCTGGGCAATTCGGGGCTGCAGGTGAGCGAACTTTCGCTTGGCGCGTGGATCACCTACGGCGGGGCAGTGGGCGCCGACGTGGCCCTGGAGTGCATGAAGGCCGCCTACGAGGCGGGCGTCAACTTCTTCGACAACGCCGAGGTGTACGCGCGGGGCAACGCCGAGATGGTGACCGGGCAGATCCTGCGCAAGCTCGCTTGGCCCCGCGCCAGCTACGTGGTCTCCACCAAGTTCTACTGGGGCCTCACCGACGGGCCGAACCAGAAGAACACCCTGTGCCGCAAGTACCTCATGGCCGCCATGGACGGCTCGCTCACCCGGCTGCAGCTGGACTACGTGGACCTCGCATTCTGTCACCGCCCCGACCCCGGGACCCCGGTGGAGGAGACGGTGTGGGCCATGCACGACATGGTGCAGCGCGGCAAGGCGCTGTACTGGGGTGTGTCCGAGTGGGACGCCGCGGGCATCCGGCAGGCCTACGAGATCGCCGAGCGGCACCACCTGCGCAAGCCAGTCACCGAGCAGCCGCAGTACAACCTGTTCCACCGCGAGCGCGTGGAGCAGGAATACGAACCCCTGTGCCGGGATTTCGGCATGGGGCTCACGGTGTGGAGCCCGCTGGCCTCGGGGCTGCTGAGCGGCAAGTACAACGAGGGCGTGCCCGCCGGCTCGCGCCTGGCCACCCCCACGCTCGGCTGGCTCAAGGAAGACGTGCTGCGCGCCGAGCGCATCCAGAAGGTGCGGCAACTGGCCTTCGTCGCCAACCGCCTGGGCTGCACCATGGCCCAGCTGGCGCTGGCGTGGTGCCTCAAGAACCCGCGCGTGAGCAGCGTGATCACCGGCGCGACCCGCGTGGAGCAGGTGCGCGAGAATCTCGGGGCGCTGGAGGTGGTGCCGAAGATGACCGACGACGTGATGCGCCAGATTGATGCTGTAATGGAGGGTGGCGCCTGAGCCCTGAACGCGTGGCCCGGGTTGCGGGGGGCGGCTAGACCGGGTCCTCGTGATGGTGCTTGATGACCCGCGCCTGCGCCACGAAGATGGCTTCCTCGGCCACGTTGGTGGCCAGGTCCGCGATCCGCTCGAGATTGCGGGCCACCAGCAGCAGCTGCACGCACATCGGCACGCTGGCCGGCTCCGAGATCATGCGCTCCTGGAGAATCCGCAGCGTCTCGTCCTCGAGGGCGTCGGCCTCGTCGTCGTCCGCGCACACGCTGCGGGCCGAGCTGCTGTCGCGGGCGGTGAAGGCGTCCAGCGCGCGCTGCAGCATACCCGTGGCGGCGCCGGCCAGGCGGTCCAGCTCCGGCGGCATCGAGACGGTGTTGGGCAGCCGGGTGAGCTCGGTGACGGTGCGCCCCACGTTGATGGCGTGGTCCCCCACCCGCTCCAGGTCGGTGGCCACGTGCAGCGCCGCGGTCACCAGGCGCAGGTCGGTGGCGATGGGCTGGCGCAGCGCCAGCAGCGTGAGACAGCGTTCCTCGATGGCCAGCTCCAGCCGGTCCACCTCCAGGTCGTCGGCGCGCAGCTCCGAGGCCAGCAGCGCGTTGCGCGTGCGCAACGCCGCCATGGCCTTGCGCACCATCTCCTCGGCGCGCCCGCCCATCTGCGCCAGCAGGGCCGAGAGATCCGCCAGCTCCTGATCCAAGTGACGTTCCATATCCTTCTAAGATAGCACGGCCACGCCGCTCGATTCTCCACCAACCCATCACTTTCCGCGCGTGTCCGCGGAGTTTACAGCCCGTTTACAGCCGCGCGCGCCGCGGGCCGCGGACTCCAACGCGTCCGAAACTCCCGGGGAGTAGTTCACACGGTCTTTACACGCCTGAAACCCTCCCAGTCCGCCCCGGCTGAGATCATGGCATCCCAAGGGAACAGAGAAGCGTGTCGCATCACGCGCCGGGACGCGGCGGGCCGGAGAGCCCGGCGGACCCGGCTATCCGGACTCTTCACGGAGGTGACCTTGCTGCACCGCATCACGGCCCCGGTGGCGCTGATGATCCTGCTGGCCGCAGGCAGCGCCCGGGCCCAGGACGCGCCCCCTGCCCCGCCCGACTCCGCTGCCTCGACCCTGGAGAGCATCGAGGACCTGCGCCAGGAGCTGAACGCCGCACTGGCCGACCTCAGCGCCCGGCTGAACGAGGTGCGCAACCGGCAGTCGCAGGCATCCGTGGACGGCGTGCTGTTCCTGCGCTGGAGCGACGACCTGAAGAAGACGCCCGGGTTCAACGAGTTCGGCGTGGACCGCGCCTACCTGAACGTGCGCGGCAGCCTGAACCGCAGGGGCGTGTACCGGCTCACGCTGGACGCGGAGCGCACCACCGGCGAGCGCCTGTTCGACTACGTGAAGTACGCCTACGACGGCGTGGTGTTCAGCCCCAGCGCAACCGTGCTCCTCGGCATGCAGCAGACCCCGCTGGTGGACTTCGAGGAAGGCATCTGGAAGTACCGATTCGTCCAGAAGGTCCTCTCGGACAACGAAGGCAAGCTGACCAGCTCGGACCTGGGACTGGGAGCCGAGGGCATCCTCAACCGCAAGCTCGCCTACAAGGTGCTGGTCTCCAACGGGGAAGGTTACAAGAAGGCGGAGGCGGACCGGGCCAAGGACCTTGCGGGCCGGCTCACGTACACGGTCCTGCCGGGCCTGCGACTGTCGGCCTTCGCGAACTACGGGCTCATTGACACGAGCAAGGCCCGCGCCGCCAGCCTGGTGCGCCACCGCTACGCGGCGTTGCTGAGCTACGAACAGCCCCGCTACACCGTGCTGGCGCAGGCCCTGGGCGCGGAGGACCAGTCCAGGTCCGATGCGCAGCGGGTGCAGTCCGGCGGCGTGAGCCTCGGCGGATCCTGGGAGGCGGTGAGCGACTGGCGCCTGTTCGGACGCTTCGACATGTACGACCCGGACCGACTCAAGCCCGACAACGCGCACTTTCGCGGCCTGCTCGGCGTGAGCTACGCGTGGGGCAGCAATATGGTCGTGGCGCTCTCGAACCAGTGGACCACCTACGGCGCCCTGGCCACCGACAAACCCACGCGACCCGACGGGAAGACCTACAACCCGAACCAGGTCGCGCTCCAGGTCCAGGTCACCTACTGAGCCGGAATCGAAAGGAGAAACACCTCCCATGCTGAAGATCCTGAGCCGCTCGCGTCCCCTCGCCGCCCTCCTGGCCGCGGGCCAGCTGCTCGCCTGCGCCTCGCAGGTGCCTGCGGCCGGCCTCACGGGCGCGGGGGCCACGTTCCCCTACCCGCTCTACTCCAAGTGGTTCGACGAGTACGCGAAGCTGAACAAGGGCGTGAACATCAACTACGCTTCCATCGGCAGCGGCGGCGGCATCCGCCAGATCACCGAGGGCACCGTGGACTTCGGCGCCTCCGACGCGTTCATGACCGAGGAGCAGATGGCCAGGGCCCCGGGCATCCTGCATATCCCCACGGTGCTCGGCGCGGTGGTGGTGATCTACAACGTGCCCGGCGTGCCCACCGGACTCAAGCTGGACGGCGAGACCATCGCCGGCATCTTTCTGGGCCAGATCACGAGCTGGGACGACCCCAGGATCAAGGCCGCCAACCCCGGAGTCGCGCTCCCGGATCTGGCCATCACCGTGGTGCACCGCAGCGACGGCTCGGGCACCACCAACATCTTCACCGACTACCTGAGCCGCGTGAGCACCGCGTGGGCCAAGTCGGTGGGCAAGAACACCGCCGTGAACTGGCCCGCGGGGCTGGGCGCGAAAGGCAACGAGGGCGTGGCCGGCCAGGTGCTCACGCTCAAGGGCTCCATCGGCTACACCGAGCTGGCCTACGCCGTGACCAACAAGATGGCGTTCGCCAGCGTGAAGAACCGCGCCGGCGAGTACGTGGCGCCCGGCGTGGGCGCCACCACCACCGCGGCGGCAGCCGCGGCGGTGAGAATGCCCTCGGACCTGCGCGTGAGCATCGTGAACCCGTCGGGCAAGGGCGCCTACCCGATCTGCGGATTCACCTACCTGCTGGTGTTCAAGGACCAGAAGAACCGCGGCAAGGGAGAGACGCTGGCGAAGTTCCTGTGGTGGGCCATCCACGACGGGCAGAAGTTCGCCGCGCCGCTGCTGTACGCGCCGCTGCCGCCGGCGGTGGTGGCGCTGAACGAGGCCAAGGTGCGCTCGCTGGCCTCCGGGGGGAGCCCGCTGCTGAAGTGAGCACGACCGTGATCCAGGAACCCGCGCGGCTCACGGACCCCGCGCCCGAGTCGGCCCCGCCCACGAGTGTTCCGGCGTGGACGCGGCCCAGGCGCCGGGTCGGCGATGCCGTCTTCAAGGGCCTCGTCGGCGGCTTCGCCCTGGCCGTCGTGGTCCTGGGCCTGGCCATGGCCTGGGAGCTGCTCCAGGCCTCCATGCCCTCGATCCGCGCCTTCGGCTGGAAGTTCCTGTGGACCAGCACCTGGGACCCGGTCCAGGAGGTGTACGGGGCGCTGCCGTTCATCTACGGCACGCTGGTGTCCTCGCTGCTGGCGCTGCTGATCGCGGTGCCTCTGGCGCTGGGAATCGCGAGCTTCCTCTCGGAGCTGGCCGGCGGCACGCTGAGCCGCATCCTGGGCTTCCTGGTGGAGCTGCTGGCGGCGGTGCCCAGCGTGATCTACGGGCTGTGGGGCATCTTCGTGCTGGCCCCGCTGCTGCGCGAGGGGCCGCAGGCGTGGCTGGCGCAGCACCTGGGCTTCCTGCCGTTCTTCAAGGGCCCGCACTACGGCGTGGGGATGATGGCCGCGGGGCTGATCCTGGCGATCATGATCCTGCCCACCATCTCGGCGATCTGCCTCGAGGTGTTCCGCGCCGTGCCGCGTGCGCAGCGCGAGGCCGCGCTGGCGCTGGGTGCCACGCGCTGGGAGACCACGCGCATGGCGGTGTTCTCCTACGCGCGCTCCGGCATCCTGGGTGCGGTGATCCTCGGCCTGGGCCGCGCCCTGGGCGAGACCATGGCGGTCACCATGCTGATCGGCAATCGTCCGGAGGTGAGCGCGTCGCTGTTCGCGCCCGGATACACCATGGCCAGCGTGCTGGCCAACGAGTTCGCCGAGGCCTCCGGGGACCTGTACATCTCGGCGCTGATCGAGGTCGGCCTGGTGCTCTTCGGGCTGACCATCCTGCTCAACATCGTGGCCCGCTGGCTGGTGTGGCGGACGGTGGGCCGCTTCGGGGGGACTCCGGCGGCATGAGCGTGACCCCAACCCCGCTGCCGTCCGCGCGACGCGCGGGAGCTCCGCACGGCCCCGGCTCCTCGCGCCGCCCCCAAGCGTCGGGTGGCCCCATGGGCGCGCGGGAGCCCGCGGCCCGCTCCGACGCACGCCACCTGCGCCGCCGCGCGCTCAACGTGGTGATGACCGCGGTGTCCTTCCTGTGCGTGCTGCTGGCGCTGATCCCGCTGGTCAGCGTGTTCGCGTACATCCTCGGCCAGGGCGCGCAGGCCATCAACCTGGACTTCTTCCTGCACCTGCCCAAGCCCGTCGGCGAGGCCGGCGGAGGCATGGCCAACGCCATCGTGGGCACGCTGGAACTGGTGGCCCTCGCCTGCCTGGTGGGCCTGCCCTTCGGCATCCTGGGAGGCATCTTTCTGGCCGAGTACGCCGACTCGCCGCTGGCGCGCACGGTGCGCTTTACCGCCGACGTGCTGAGTGGCGTCCCCTCCATCGTGGTCGGGGTGTTCGTGTTTGCAATGGTGGTCCGGCCCATGAAGTCCTTCTCCGCGATCGCGGGCGGGGTGGCGCTGGCAATACTGATGATCCCCACGGTGATGCGCACCACCGAGGAGCTGATGCGGCTGGTGCCGGGTTCGTTGCGCGAGGCCGCCCTGGCCCTCGGCGTCCCGAAATGGCGCACAATTCTCCTCGTGGTGCTGCAGAACGCGCGCGGCGGGATCGTGATGGGCATCATGCTGGCCATCGCGCGCATCGCCGGCGAGACCGCTCCGCTGCTGTTCACTGCGCTGGGCAACCGGTTCTGGTCGGTCACTCTCCACGAGCCCATCGCCTCGCTGCCGGTGCAGATCTTCACCTACGCCATCTCCCCCTACGAGGACTGGCACCGCCAGGCCTGGGCGGGCGCGCTGGTGCTGGTGTTCATGGTGCTGGTGCTCAACGTGATCGCCCGCACCGCCATCCGTGCCCGCGCGGGGAGCGCGCGATGATCCCGCGGCCGGCAGGCGCCAGTGGTCCGCCCGGCGGGGGCGCCCCGCAGGGCGCGCCCGCCCCGGAGGGCGCGACGGCGCCGGAGCGCGGCGGGCACATCGAGGTGCACAGCCTGAGCGCCTGGTTCGGGGCCCAGCAGGCGCTGCACGACGTCACGCTGGACTTCGCGGCGCGCAGGGTGACCGCCATCATCGGTCCCTCGGGCTGCGGCAAGTCCACGCTGATCCGCACCCTGAACCGGCTCCACGAAGTGGTGCCCGGCGCACGGCACACCGGCCGCGTGCTGCTGGACGGCGAGGACATCTACGCCCCCGGCGCCGACCCGGTGCGCGTGCGGCGCGAGGTGGGCATGGTGTTCCAGCGGCCCAATCCCTTCCCCAACATGTCCGTCCGGGACAACGTGCTGGCCGGCTTCAAGCTCAACTCCCAGCGCCTGGCGCAGGCCGACGAGGTGGTGGAGCGCACGCTGCGCGCCGCGGCGCTGTGGGACGAACTCAAAGATGAGCTGGCCAAGCCCGGCGCCAGCCTCTCCGGCGGGCAGCAGCAGCGGCTGTGCATCGCGCGCGCCCTGGCGGTGGAGCCTCGGGTGCTGCTCATGGACGAGCCCTGCTCGGCGCTGGACCCGGTGTCCACGGCCAAGATCGAGGAACTGATCTTCGAGCTGAAAGCCAACTTCGCGATCGTGATCGTCACCCACAACATGCAGCAGGCAGCGCGCGTGAGCGACTCCACCGCGTTCCTGATGCAGGGCCGGCTGATGGAGTTTGGGCCCACCCGCAAGATCTTCACCTCGCCGGAGAACAAGCTCACCGAAGACTATGTGTCGGGGAGATTCGGGTAGGCGGTTCCCTCGGAAGCCTCAATGCATTGCACTGCAATAAGTTACATGAATGTGGGGAAATAATCACATAGCTGCATGGCATCCGCGCGCTGCGCCATGGTATACTTCCGTATCTCGTTCGATGAAGTTCCCCCTGCGAAGACGGGAACAGCGTCTCGTCCCGGGCGCGCCGCCCCCAACCGGAAGCGTTCCGCCCATGACCCCCGACCATGCCCCTCACATGGAGGACTTCCAAGTGAAACGTCTCCTTCTCGTCCCCATCCTCGCCCTGGGCTTCGCCCTGGCGCTCCCGCCGGCGGCGCATGCCGCGTTCACCGGCACGCTCTACGGCACCTACTTCAGCGGCCACACCGTCGCGCGCGTCAGCGTGACCGGCGGGCTGGTGAGCGGATCTCCGGTCACCATCACCGCTCTCGACGGCTCCGACGGCATCACGTGCACGCCCGGCAAGACCGAGCTGATCGTGGGCGGCCAACTCTCGAACAACATCTACAAAGTGGATCCCGCCACCGGCACCTTTACGCAGCTGAACAACAACATCCCCGACCTGCTGCCGGGCGCGTTCCACGTGGTGTTCAACCCCGCGGGCACGCAGGTGTGGACCGGCGGGTTCTACAACGCCAACGTGGGCTGGGTGGACTACGCCACCGGCGCCACGCACCAGGCCGCGGTCACCGGGACCGACAACGGGGTCATCACTGGCGTGGTGTTCGCGCCCAACGGCGACCTGTACGTGAGCGACGCCGACGAGCACGGCGGCGGCAGCATCTACCTGCTCAACACCACCACGTTCGCCACCACCAAGGTGTTCACCTCGGCCAAGACCTCGCACGGTCTGGTCTACGACGCCTACACCGGCCACTTCCTGGTCATGGGTGCACTTCTTGGTAGGCTAAACTTTCGGGTGTATTGCCTGCTGGGGGACGGCGAGTCCCAGGAGGGACAGGTGTGGGAGGCCGCTTTGGCGGCCGGGAACTACCGTTGCCCCAACCTGATCGCCTTGCTGGACTACAACCAGTCCCAGAACGAAGGCCCGCTGGTCTACCTCGACCTCACCGCGGCCACGCCGGCCCCGGTGATCAGCGGCGACCTCGGCTTCGGCCTGGACGACGTCACCGGCTGCATCAGCGCCCCGCCCCCGCCGCCCGAGGACTGCAGCAACAAGGCCCTCTCATGGGGCTTCTGGAAGCAGCAGTGCAGCACCAGCGGCGGCAGCTACCGCACGTCGGGCTCCGGTGGCGGTGGCTACGGTGGCGGCAGCTATGGCGGCGGCGGCCACGGTGGCAAGGGCGGCGACGACGGCGAGGACCGCGACCACCATGGCGGCGGCAACGTGAAGGTGAGCCCGGAAGAGATGGCCAAGCTGCTCGCCTGCGTGACCGCCAGCAGCCAGGTGTTCGGCCCGAGCGGCTGCTTCACCGCGAGCTGCGCGCTGCTCAACACCAAGACCACCAACATGCAGATCAAGGCCGCCCAGCAGTACCTGGCGATGCTGCTCAACAAGTGCTCCGGGCGGGTGTGCGACGACCTGGTGGTCACCTGCGGCGGGCGCTGCGGCATGGGCGGCACGCAGGTGACGGTCGGTGACGTCATTGCGCGCATCGAGTCCAGGCTCTGCCTGCGCGGGCTGAGCCAGTCCGAATACGCGGAGCTGAACGGCCTCGCCGAGTGCGTCAACACCTCGGCGGAGTCCGGCGGATCCTCTTCGTCCTCGGACATGGTGGAGTCGATCGTGTCGGTGCCGAACTTCCGCGTGGCGCTGGCCAGCGGCAACCCGGTGCGCCTGAGCGGCGGCAACAGCGTGATCTTCCGCGTGAACATGCCCTCGCTGGGCGTGGTGAGCCTCAGCATCTACGACGCCGCCGGGCGCCTGGTGGCCCAGCCGCTGCGCGACCGCGCGGTGGGCGGCGAGACCACCGTGTCCTGGGACGGCCGCACCCTGATGGGCGCGCGCGGCCAGGCCGGCGCGTACTTCTACCGGGCGCGTGCGGGCAGCCAGACGGTCACTGGGAAGTTCGTGGTGATCGAGTAGGCTGGGGCAGACAGTCGCCTGAAATGCTCGGGGGCGGGCCTCTCCTCACGGAGACGCCCGCCCCTCCAGCTTCCGGCGGATGGACGGTGTCGCTTCCTCAGTCACCCGCCGGTGGATACACCCTTCGAACCCGGGGCGACCACAGGTTCAGCGCAAACCCGGTGACCATCCCCGCCTCGATGCCGCCCACGATGTAGTAGGCCTGCCGGTCCTCCAGATGGATCGGGTGCCCCTCGACCACGATGCTCCTTGATGATCCCGTCCAGAGCATGTGCCCGACAATCGCGCCGACGACTCCTAGTCCCAGCGCGAGCGGAATCCGCGCCGGGCGGCTCGTCTCGAGCGTCTGCACGTCGGTCCACGGCACGGTCATCGGAAGGCGGAGCGCATCCGTGGGCACGGGGTCTTCGAGGGATTCGAAGGTGATGCCCTCGGGCGTTGCCCGCGGAGCCTTGACGTAGATGCGGAGGGAAGACGTCTCCAGACGGCCGTGGGCCGCGTTCTCGAGGCCGGCCGCGACCGTGGCAATCGTGGTGGAATCCACGGGGCCCGGGCGCTCCATGGGAGGAACCGATGCGGGCCAGATTGGGCAGAGGATGGGAAGGAGTGCGGCAACGAGACAGGAGGCGGCCGTCATACGAGTCTCCGTTCGGGTCTGGAATGCCTCGGCGGTGCGGAGTCTATCGGTACAACTTCCGGAGCCGGCTCCAGGTGGCGGGCTTCACCGGGGTAATCAGCTCCTGGTGCCAGTAGAGCATATCGTGCACATAGTCGAAGGCTGCATAGTCCTTGACGACCGCCCCATCCACGAGGAGGAGGGTCTCACCCTTCTCACCGCTGCCGCACGGCAGCCTGTACTCCGGGTGAATCACCACTGGCTCGGGGTTGCTGTCGTCGCCCACCAGGTGGCCGGAGCTTCCGCTCAGGTCCAGCGTGAATCCCAGCACGGCGTACTCCACGGATGGGTCCCGCGTCACTCCCGCAGATCCGACCGCGGACAGCCAGATCACACCCCTGCCATGGGGGGTGACGCACGCGTTTGATCCGGTAGTCCAACAGCAGTAGGAACTGCCGTCCTGGTAGATCGCAAGACTCGGCACCGCAGGCAGGGCCTTGAATACATCCGGCCAGAGGCTCGCGAAAGGCCCATTGAACCCACCCAGTTGCAATGTGTAGTTCGCCTCGGCCGGGCCGCCGGGCCGCACCTGCCACGCCTGTGGAGGGGTGGTGATCGCCAGGAACCAGTCACTGGATGGGGGAGAACCGTAGCTGTACCAACTGGCCTTGCCGAACGCGAGCTGGACGTCCGCGCCGCGGAAGTTGTGAATGCCCCTGACGGTGACCAGCGCCTTCACCGAGGCGGCGGTGGAGTAGGGACTCGTTGCAGCGGTGGTGTTGTCGACCAGCCAGTAAATCCGGGCCGAAGCGCCGGCGTTCTGGCCGGCGTGGAGCGGGGAGGCAGCCACGAAGAAAACCAGGACCAGGAGTTCGAAACGCGAAAGCCAAAGCTTCATGCGATGGCCTGCGCTTCGTGGCAGGAATTCCGATCCTCTCATACGATCCCTTCACACCTTCGATTCGCGGCGGTGCGAAACCTATCGGTACAGATTCCGCAGCCGGCTCCACGTGGCGGGCTTCACCGGAGTGATGAGTTCCGAGTGCCAGTAGAGATGATCGTATCCGTTCTCAAACGAGTTGAAATCCTTGACGGTAGCCCCGTCCACGGTGACCATGACGCTACCCTTCTCACCAGTGCCGCAAGGCAGCCGGTAGTTCGGCTGAATCACCACGGGCTCGGGGCTGTCGGAGTCGCCCGCCAGGTGGCCGGCGTTGCCGCTCAGGTCCAGCGTGAAACCGAACACGGCATATTCCACGGCTGGATCGCGCGCCATTCCCGCACTACCGGCAGAGGATAGCCAGATGACTCCCCTGCCATTGGGGGTCAGGCATGCCGTGATCCCGGAGGTCAGGCAGCAGTACGGTGTTCCATCCTGCGAACTCGCAACATTCGGCACCGCCGGCGCCACCTTGAAGACGTCCGGCCAGATGCCAGCGGACCCTCCGTTGAACCCTCCACGGTAGGCCGCGTAGTTCGCCTCCGCGGGACCGCCCAACTGCCCCTGCCAGGCCGGCGGAGGGGTGGTGAGCGCCAGGAACCGGTCATGGTCCCCGGGGACGTAGACGTACCAGTTCGCCTTGCCGAACACGAGCTGGACGTCCGCCCCCCGAAAGTTGTGGACGCCCTTGACGGTGACCAGGGCCTTCACCAAAGCGGCGTTGGAAAAACGGCTCGCCGAAGCGGTGGTGTTGCTGGTGAGCCAGTAGATCCGGGCCAGGGCGCCAGCATTCTGCCCGGCGTGGAGCGGGGAAGCGATCAGGAGGATGGCCAGCGGCAGGAGCACGAAACGCGGTAACCAAGGCTTCACGGGCGGCCCCCCTTTCCGGTCAAGGCATCCGACCCTGTTGCCCATTATGAATCTAGGCTTGAAGTATCAACTCGTCAAGGCGGCTGCCACCGGAATCTCCACCCGGAACACACTCCCCCGCCCCAGTTCACTCTCCACCCGCACGCTCCCGCCATGCAGCTCCGCCACGTGCCGCACGATGGAGAGCCCCAGGCCCGTGCCGCCCAGCTCCCGAGAGCGCCCCTGGTCCACCCGGTAGAATCGCTCAAAGATGCGCGAGAGGTGCTCGGCGGGGATGCCGGGGCCGGTGTCGCGGATCTCGCAGAAGGCCACGCCGGCCTCCCGGCCCACGCGCACGCTCACCGAGCCCTGCTGGGTGTATTTCACGGCATTGTCCACCAGGTTGGCGATGGCCCGCTCGAGCATGTCGACGTCTCCCGAGACCGCAACCGGGCCGCCGGGGTCGTGCCACTCCAGGGCGAGGCTGCGTGAGGCGGCCGCGTCGCGGAAGGACTGGACGACGCCGCGGGCCAGTTCGGCGAGATCCACCGACTCCTCCCCCGCGCGCACGCCGGGCTGCTCCAGCCGCGCCAGCTCCAGCAGGTCCTCCACGATGCGCTGCAGCCGCTCGGAGTGGCGCTCGATCTTCTCCACGAACGCACGCCGGTGCGCCTCGTCCTCCAGGCCGCCGTCCAGCAGCGTCTCAGCGGAGCCGCGGATCAGGGTGAGCGGGGTCTTCAGCTCGTGCGACACGTTGGCCACGAACTCCTGGCGCACCCGCTCCAGCAGCTTCACCCGCGAGAGATCGTGCATCACCAGCAGCTGGGCGCCGGTCCCGGCACCGCCCAGGTTCACTACGGCGGCCTCGACGGTGCGCTGCACGGGGCTGAAGAAGGTGATCTCCTCGGTCAGGGCGTCGGCGTGGCCGCGGGCGCGCTCCAGCAGGCCCGCCAGGACCGGCTGGCGCACTTCCTCCAGGAAGCGGCTGCCGGGCGCGGGCGGCTGGGCCAGCCCCAGGATGGCGGCAAAGCCGCGATTGGCGTGCACCACGCGGCCGTCGGCGCCCACCAGCACCACCCCGTCCACCATGTGCGCCAGGATGCGCTCGCGCTGGTCGCGGCCCTCGGCCAGCTCGCGCAGGCGTTCCTCCAGGCGCGCGGCCATCTGGTTCAAGGAACGGCCCAGGCGGCCCACCTCGTCGTCGGGCTGCTCCGGGGCGCGCGCGTCCAGCTCGCCCTGGCCCATGCGGCGCGCGGCGTCCAGGGCGCGGCGCAGGCGGCCGCCCAGCACGCGCGCGGAGAGCAGCGCCAGCGCGGCGGCTGTGAGGAAGGCCACGACCAGCGAGAACAGCAGCAGGCGCTGTTGCTCGCGCTCCTCGTTGGCCAGGCGCGCCTGGGGAACGGCCATGCGCAGGACCGGCTTGGTGGCGCGCTCGGAAGGCAGCGGGACGGCGCCGTACCACAGGTCGAGTCCCAGCGTGTGCGAGTGGCGGCGGGCCCAGCCCTGGCCGTAGGCGCGGGCCTGGGTAACCTCGGGGCGGTCGTTGTGGTTCTCGACGAGGGTGAGGCTGTCGAGGGAAACGTCGCTGTCGCCGAGCAGGCGGCCGTCGGAGTCAACGAGGGTGATGCGGGCGCCGGCGGCGGCGCCCATGCGGTTGCACCAGGCGTCCAGTTCGCGGGAGTCGTGGCGTTGGAGGGCCGAAGTGGGAAGTGCAGCGGCGGCGAGAGAGAGTTCGCGAAAGGCCCAGGCCCGCTCGCGCGCCTCGAACAGCCGGGTCTCGAAGCGGTGCGCCTGCCAGCCCAGCACGGCAAGTCCGGCCGCCAGGACCAGCAGGAACCCGCCGAACAGTCGCTGCGCGAAGGAACCGCGCAATCAGGCCTCCGAGTGGCGGGGGGTCAGTCCCCCGTGGACTGTTGGAAGCGGTAGCCGGAGCCGATCACGGTCTGAATCAGGTCACTGCCCTTGCCCAGCTTGGCGCGCAGCCGACGCACGTGCACGTCCACGGTGCGCGTCTCGCCCAGGTAGTCGTAGCCCCACACCTTGTCCAGCAGTTCCTCGCGCTTGCACAGCCGGCCAGCGTTGCGCGCCAGGTAGTAGAGCAGGCCGAACTCGCGGCGAGTGAGCTCCAGGGCCTTGCCGCGGTAGGAGACCTCGTGGCGCACCGGGTCCACGCGAAGACCCGCGGACTCGATGGGCTCGTCCTCGCCGGTGGCGCGGCGGCGGCGCAGCAGCGCGCCCACGCGGGCCGCCAGCTCACGCGGGCCGAAGGGCTTGGTGAGGTAGTCGTCGGCGCCGTATTCGAAGCCCAGGAGCTTGTCCATCTCGGAGCTGCGCGCGGTGAGGAGCAACACCGGCAGATCGGCGGTGGCCGGCTCCTCGCGCAACGAGCGCAGCACGGTGAGCCCGTCCATGACCGGCATCAGGAGGTCCAGCACCACCGCGTCCGGCGGCGAGGCCAGCGCCCGCTTGAGCGCCTCCGCGCCGTCGCGGCAGGTGATCACGCGGTAGCCGGCCTTTTCCAGGTTGTACTGGACCAGTTCCCGGATGTCCTGCTCGTCGTCCACGACGAGAATGGTGGGATTCATCGCGCGCGTGTCTCCTCCGCCCCGGCCGAGATTAGGCGCACCGGGTTTGGAACACAATGCCCGGCCAATTCGGGCATTCCTCGCATGGTCTGCAGGTGGCACAAGGATAACGGTTTTCCGGGCCGGGGAGATGTAAAGGGGCTGTTAATTCAGGTGCCGGATTTCACGGGTACGGAACGGGCGCGCCACGCTGCCGAGCGGCCCGCCGGCTACGATGGAGTCGAAGAAAGGGGTCGTGAACGTCGCCGGAAGCCTCGGGGGGAGCAATGGACGCAACGGAAGCGACGCTGACGCTGGAGATGGAAGAAGACCACGAGTGTTACGTGGGCAGCCTGGACCTGGAGGGATTCCTGGCCAGCCTGCCCGAGATTCTCCGCACCTGCCTGGAGCATCGCCGTGGGGCAACGCCGGAGGCCGAAACCAGCCTGGATCCTGCCTGGGGATTCGAGGGCCCCGGTCCGCTGTCCACCGCGCCTGCGACTGGGGGGTGCGAAGTCTGAGGGGATCAGCGCGCGGCCACCTCGCGCGCGATTCCGTAGAGGAGCCGCAGGCCCGGCTCGATGCTCTTCAGGGGCAGCCGCTCGTCGTTGCCGTGCATGCGCCCGGCGTCGGCGGCTTCCAGGGGGAACGGGTCAATGCCGTAGGCCTGCATGCCGGCGGCGCGGAGCGTTCCGGAATCGGTGGCGCCGCTGGACATGATCGGCACCACCGGGGCGCCCGGGAAGAGCCTGGCCGCGATTCTGCGCGCGGCTTCGACCACCGGCCCCGCGAAGTCCGAATGGGGCGGCTCGGGGCGGTTGTAGGGCTTGAAGGTGACTTTCACGCCCGGCTCTCCGGCACGGCGTTCCAGCTCGGCTCGGACAACTTCGGGGTCCGTGCCGGGAAGGAGCCGGGCGTTCACCGTGGCCTCGGCGCTTCCCGGGATCACGTTGGAGCGGGAGCCCGCCTTGAGGATCGTGGGCACCACGGTGGAGCGCAGGACCGTCTCCATGCCGGGTAGCTTCTCCACCACCTTCGCCGCCTCCTCCAGCCTCGTCGAATCCTCCAACTGCTCCATAACCGCGCGCACCGCGGGGGTCTGGATCTCGGCCACGCCGCGGAAGAACTCGCGCGTGGTGGGCGTGAGGCGGGCCGGCAGGGGTGCGGCGATCTTCGGCAGCGCGCGGGCCAGGGCCACGATGGCGTTGTCCGGGGGCGGCATGGAGGAGTGCCCGGCGGTGCCGGTGGCAGTCACGGTGTAGTTCACGAAGCGCTTCTGGGAGGTCTGAAGCCCCAGATAGCGCACCCGGCCCTGCTCCAGCTCGGTGGCCCCGCCCTCGTTGATGGCGTACTCGGCGGCGATGTCGGCGGCGTGGTGCTCCTGCATCCAGTCCACGCCCACGGTGCTGCCGGACTCCTCGTCGGCCTCGGCGAGGAAGATCACGTCGCGGTCCAGGGGCACCTTCGCGCGGTGCAGCCACACCAGCGTGAGCGCGCAGCCGGCGGCCATGCCCTTGTCGTCGATGACCCCGCGGCCGTAGAGGGCGCCGTCGCGCTCGGCCATCTGGAATGGGTCGGACGCCCACTTGTCCTTCTCCACCCCTACCACGTCGAGGTGCGCGAGGAAGAGCAGGGGGCGCTTTTTGCCCGAGCCCTTGAGGCGGGCCACCAGGTTGCCGCGGCCGGGGGCGGACTCGTAGACGGTGCAGGGGATGCCTTCCTGGTCGAAGAGCAACTTGAGACGGCGGGCGGCCGCGAGTTCGTTGCCGGGGGGGTTGGTGGTGTCGAGGGCCACTAGATCGGCCAGGAGGGACTTAAATTCGGAGACTGCGGCGGGCCAGGGGGGCTCGGGGGCGGCGGCCTGGGCGGCAGTGCAGAGCGGGAGCAACCAGATGAGCGCGAGGATCGCGACGGGGATTGCTCTCTGGCCCAATGCGGCGCGGATCATGGTGCGTCTCTCCAATGGCCGGCTGATGAGGGGTTGTGACTGCACGGAGGCAGAAGATAGCAGGTCAGGCGGGCTTCTTGGCTGGAATCCCGAGGCGCTTCATGAGGGCAAGCAGCGTGGTGCGCTTGAGGCCCACGATGGCGGAGGCAGCGGTCTTGTTCCAGTTGGTGCGCGTCAGGGCGCGCATCACCTTCTCGCGCTCCAGGTCCTGCGCCTCCTGGAATGACAGCACGGGGTTGTCGGTGCTCTCGTCAAGGTGTTCGCTGCGCAGCACTTCACCGACGTCCAGCCCGAACACAGCCCGCTCCATGGCCCTGCGCAGCTGCCGCACGTTGCCGGGCCACTCGCGGGCGCGCAGCGATTCCCAGAAACGGTCGTCCACCGTGACCGAGCGGCCCATCTGGTGCTCCAACTCCACTAGGAAATGGCGGGCGATGTGCTCGATCTCCTCGCGACGCTCCCGAAGCGGAAGCACCTTGAGCACCACGCCCTCGAGCCGGTAGTACAGGTCCCCGCGGAACCACCCCTCGAGGACTCCCAATCTCAGGTCACGGTGCGTGGCTGCCACCAGGCGGAACTTGACCTTGCGCGTGAGGGTGTCCCCCACCCGGCACACTTCCCCGCACTCCAGCGCGCGAAGCAGGCGTGTTTGCGCTCCTGGCGGAAGCTCGCCGACTTCATCGAGGAAGAGCGTGCCATTGTGGGCGCGCTCGAAGACGCCGGGCCGGTCTACGACCGCTCCTGTGTATGCGCCGCGCACGACACCGAATAGCTCGGCCTCGACGAGCTCCCGCGGCATTGCGCCACAGTTCACAGCCACCCAGGCACCGTTGTTGCCCCGCAACTCGTGGACTGCCCGGGCGAAGAGCTCCTTGCCCGTGCCCGTCTCGCCGAGGATCAGCACCGGCATGTAGGTGTCCTTGTAGCGCTCCAGCAGGTCCAGGTGGCGGGAGGTGCTGACGTGCGCCACCACCATGCCATAGCGGAACCGCGGCTTCGAGGAGGATTCGTCCTCGGCGTGGCGCTCCCATTCCAGCTTGCGTGTGACGCGGTCGAAACAGCCCTTGGCGCCAGCGGCGCTGTAGAAGTTGCGCGCCTCGTAGAGCACCTCCCGACGCTGTGCCGGTTCGTCCCATGCCGCCAGCACGAACGCCCAGGACTCCAGGAGACGACCCCGCTGGACCATCTCGTCCATGGCCCAGATCTTCTCGCGGGCAACACGGTAGGCTTGTTGAATCTCCTCGCGCTTGCCGCGGCCTGCCGCCACCAGCATGCGGATGCGGGACATGACAGCGGCCTCGTATGGCTCCGGAATCGCCGATGCGACTTCCTCGCCATGGTCCAGCGCTTGCTCTGCCTCGTCGTAGCGGCTGAGCATGGCCAAGGCTTCGGCGCGGCGACGTTCCGCCTCCACCACCACGTCGCCCCGGGGAGCGATCCGCATCCCAATCTCAAGGGCCTTGTTGTACTGCTGAAGAGCCTGCCGGGTCTTGCCCTGCTCGAAGAGGAGGTCGCCGAGGTATTCGTGGGCGATGGCTTCGGTGCGGGCAAAGCCCCGTGACTCGCATACCGACAGACACTGGTCAAGAGTCTTCTTCGCAAGTCGATGCTGCCCGCTGAGGATATAGCAGTTACCAAGCGCAATGCGCGCACTGTTCGCTTGAGAACTGCCGAACTTCTCGAACAACGCGGCGGATGCTCGCAGTGATTCGATGGCTTGGGCAATACTCCCAGACTTGCACGCCAGTATTCCTTGGGTAAGTCGGGCAGACGCGGCTAACGTCTCATGTCCTTCTGAATCGGCTGTGCGAATCGCCCGATCTAGGAAGAACTTGGCCGCACCCCATGCCATCAGATTCTTGAGACATATCGCCTCATTGGCTTCGGCGGACGCTTCTCCATGCGGGTTTCCGTCTAGCCGAGCGAACACAGCAGCGCTTTGATACCATTTCTGAGCGAGCCCGCTGTCACCAGAGCGAAGAATCACAGTAGCGAGAACGCTCGCCGCCCTGGACATTTGCGCAAAGCTCGCGTGGGCCGCGGCTCGATGGAAGACCGCTTCCCCGAAGCGCGTGGCGGAATCGTAATGTGAGGCCCGAAAATGAAGCCAGACGATGAATATGTCTCTTTCGAACCACGTGTGGGGACATGCTTCGTCGTCCACCTCAGGCACCGAGGCTATGAGTCCCTCCGCATGGACGCTCCCGATGTCCCAACTCTGGGCGTCCAGGATGCGGATGCGGATGAGCGCACTGGGGACACATCCCCTCTTCTCGTACTCTTCCTCGAGCACTGTGGCGAGCCGCTTCGCCTCCAAACGCATTTGAGCCCGAATCAGATCGCGAATCAACTGGCTTGCCTCAGCAAGATCGACTTCAGCGCAAGAACTTGCGCTGAGCAGCTTCAGCCACTCTTGGGCGCGCCTCTGAAGTACGAGAGTTGGGAGTGGCATGATGTTATCGTCCCAATAACTCCATAGTGAGCAAGTACAACTGGATGCCAGTGTGCCAGCCGAGCATCCGATGAGAACGATGTTGCAGAGCGGCCCTCCTGGCGCCTGCGGAGCCACTCACACCGGTGTTCCCTATCACCCGACTTGAATCTGCCGGTAGGCAACCCCCGATCATAGGCCCACCAGTGGGCTCATCCGGGTCGCCCGCCACCGGCCCGTCCCCCGGCATATGAATCCGCCCAGGCCCGGTGGAGGGCGTGGGCGCCGGCAAATACTGCTGTGCAATTACTGCAGTGGGGGGGCTTGCCAGCAGCGCCAGCCCCAACACGAGCGCGCACGCGCGAAGCCGAGGGAAGCCCGGCCACAGAGTCCGCCTGGAGTGGCCCCCCGTCTGAGGAGTTCGGGAGCCTCGGACCAGCTGGTATTCGAGCCCCCCAGATCCCCGCTCACCCACCCCCAAACGCAAAACAGCGCCCCCCAGCCACCCAAGAGGCAGCCGGAACGCGCCGTCACGTCGCCTGGAAGAGGGGGTCATCGGCGCCTCCTTGAGAGCCGAACTCAGGCCAACGAACTGCAAACTTGCCCACGATATTATGAGACCGTCCCCGCATTGTCAATAAACGGCCTGCCGGAGCCGGCCAGCCACCGCTGGCCGCTTGATTCCAACACTCCCTCCGGCACCTGCTGTATCATCTTTCCACAGCCCCGGGGAGCCTCCGCCGAACCTCTCGGCCGGCAGACCTCCCCCTCCCGCTCGAGGAGCCAATGATCGGGCGCACGATTGGCCGTTATCGCATCCTCGAAAAGCTGGGTCAGGGCGGCATGGGCACGGTCTGGAAGGCCGAGGACCCGGTGCTGGCCCGTCTGGTCGCCCTGAAGTTCCTGCCCCCGGAGCTGGCCGGCTCCCCCGAGGCCCGCCAGCGCTTCCTGCGCGAGGCCCAGGTGGCCTCCGCCCTGGAGCACCCCGGCATCGCCGCGGTGTTCGACGCCGGCGAGCACGAGGGCCTCTTCTACATCGCCCTCGCCTGCATCGAGGGCGAGACCGTGAGCGCGCTCGCCGCGCGCCACCCCATCCCTCCCATCGAAGCCATCCGCATCGCCGTGGCCGCCGCCGAGGCGCTGGCCCATGCCCACGGGCGCGGCGTGATCCACCGCGACGTCACCGGGCGCAACATCATGGTGGCCCGCGACGGGCGAGTGGTGGTGCTGGACTTCGGCCTGGCGCTGCCCTCCGAGGCCACCCGCCTCACCAGCTCGCACACGCTCATGGGCACGGTGGCCTACATGGCGCCCGAGGTGGCACAGGGCGGCGCGGCGGACGCGCGCAGCGACCTCTACGGCCTGGGCGTGGTGCTCTACGAAGCGCTCACCGGCACGTTGCCCTTCACCGGCGAGCGCGCCGAGGCGGTGCTCTACTCCGCGGTGCACGAGCCGCCGGTTCCGCCCGGAAAGCGCGCCTCCGGCATTCCCGCCGCGCTCGATGCACTGGTGCTGCGCCTGCTGGCGAAGAACCCGGAGCACCGCCCGGGCAGCGCGGCAGAGCTGGCGCGCGAGCTGCGCGCCGTTCCCGTGCCCGCCACGGGGGAAGTGCCCACCGCCGCCATGCCCGCGCCGGGTGCGCCCGCGAAGCCCTCCCGCAAGAGGGCCGCCGCGCGCGGCGCCGCCCGCAAGACCGAGCCCAAGTCCACGCCCCGCTGCCTCGCCGTGCTCCCCTTCCGGGACCTCGGCGGCACGCAGGAGCCCGACGCCGCCTCGCGCGCCTTCGCGCAGGGCGTGGCCGAGACCGTGGGGGCCCGTCTCTCGCGCCTGCGCGGCCTGCAGGTGATCCCGCCCTCGGGCGCCGGCGTGACGCCCTCCCCCGACCTGGACCTGCGCCGGGTGGCCCGCGAGCTGGGTGCGGCGATGGTGCTCTCGGGCTCGGTGCGCCGCGCGGGGGCGCAGGTGCGCGTCACCTACAACCTTGTGGACGCAGCCCTCGGCCTGCAGATGGCCGCCGACACCGTGGACGGCGCCGCCACGGACCTCTTTGGCCTCGAGGACCGGCTGGCGGAAAGCGTGCTCAAGTCGCTGCGCATCGAAGTGGGCTCGGACGCCCTGCACCAGACGGCCACCGCCGCCTCGGGCCTGTGGCGCACCGAGGCCCGCGAGCGCTATCTGCAGGCACTGGGGTATCTCCAAAGGCCCGAGCACGAGGCCTCGGTGGACGGCGCCATCGCACTCCTCGAGAACCTGCTCGAGGCCGGCGAAGGCGACGGCGAGGTGAACGCCGCGCTGGGCCGCGCCTGCCTGCACAAGTACGAGATCACGCGTTCCCCCGTATGGGCCCGGCGCGCCACGCAGGCGTGCGGCCGGGCGCTGGAGAGCCACGCTTCCGCCCCGGAGGTGCTGGTGACCCGGGGCAATTTGAACCGCGTGACCGGTCGGATGACCCAGGCGGTGCGCGACTTCCGCCGCGCGCTGAAGGCCGACCCGGAAAACGTAGATGCCCTGCTGGGTCTCGCCCGCACCTACGCCGACACCGGCGGCTACGACCTGGCGGAGGCGGCGTGCCGGCGCGCCCTGGCGCTGCGCCCCACCTTCTGGCAGGCGCACAACGTGCTGGGCCTCTCCCGCCTGCTGCGCGGCGCCTACGAGCAGGCCGCGGAGGCGTGGCAGCGGGTGATCGAGCTGGTGCCCGACAACACCCGCGGCCACACCAACCTGGGCGCCGCCTACTTCCACATGGGCGAGTACGAGAAGGCCATCGCGTGCTTCCGCCGCTCCCTGGAGATCCACCCGGACGCGCCCGCCTACAGCAGCCTGGGCACGGTGCTCTTCTACATGGGCCGGTTCGCGGAGGCGGTGGAGATGTTCGAGCGCGGGGTGGCCCTGGGCCCCGAGGAGCCCATGACCTGGGGCAACCTCGCCGACGCCTGCCGCTGGACCACCGGCCAGCAGGAGCGCGCGGCGGCGGCCTACGAGCGGGCCATTGATCTCACGCGGGGCGTGCTGCGCGTGAACCCGCGCAGCGTGGCGGACCTGGGCCCGCTCGCCGAATGGCTGGCCAAGCGGGGCCGCCTCGAGGAGGCCGACCAGGCGCTCTCGCGCGCGCGCAAGCTGGACCCCGACAACCTTGACCTGATGGCCCGCTCGGTGCGCGTGCATCACCTGGCCGGCCGTCGGCAGGCGGCGCTGGAAGCCCTGGCGGAAGCACTTCGCCGCGGCTACCGCGCGGCCGAGTTCGAGCACGACCCGGAGCTGGCCACGCTGCGCCGCGAGCCGGCCTACCAGGAAGCGATACGGCGTTTGCAGGAACCGGCGAAGTAGCCGCGCAGTGGCCGCGCCGCAGTTGCGCGGTGGCTTCTCGCGGTAGCTTCTCAAATCGCCCCCAACCAGGAGGTCGCAGTGAAGAAGCCCGAACGCAGAATCAAGCCGGTCCGCATCAAGGTGCGGCGCGCCCGCCGGGGCGGCCGCGTGAAGGCCGTCACGGACCAGAAGCGCGTCGAAATCTGCTACGGCAAGCGCCAGGAACTGCTGTGGGAGGCCACGGACGGTGACCTGGTGATTCACTTCTCTCGAAAGGACTCGCCGTGGCACGCGGGCCGTTACATCTTCCACGTCGAGCAGGGCGACAGCGTAGGCTCCGGCGTGCCACTGAAGGCCGCCGCGCGGAAGGAGCCCTACGTGTACCAGATGTGGCTCATCGAACCGGTGACGGGCGCGCTACTGCCCGTGGACCCGAGCGTGATCATCAAGGGCTGAGACGGCGGCGCGCCCCGCGGGAAGCTGAGCGGGCCGCATCACGACGGAGACACGGGAGGGCGGCGCGAGCCGCCCTCTTTCAGTTGCTGGCATCAATACTACTTCGGTATACCTCAGCGTGATTTCACAAGGTTTCTCTTGGAGTCCAACTTCCGCTCGGTCTAATCTCCTCGCCAGCAGTGGACGCTTCCCCCACCACCCGGACCGATGGGAGACGACCATGGTTGAACTTCGTCACCCGCCCTCGACCTATGACATCCTGCAACTCCACGGTGTTGATCGCAGAAGCTTCCTCAAGTTCTGCACCCTCACGGCCGCGATGCTCGGGCTCGAATCCACGATGGTCCCGCGCGTCGTCGAGGCACTGGAGAACAAGCCGCGCATCCCGGTGCTGTGGCTCCACGGACTGGAGTGCACCTGCTGCAGCGAGTCGTTCATCCGCTCGTCGCACCCGATCGCACAGGACGTGGTGCTCAACATGGTCTCGCTCGACTATGACGACACGCTGCAGGCCGCGGCGGGTTTCCAGGTCGAGGAGATCCGCAAGCGCATCATGCAGGAGTACGCCGGCAAGTACATCCTGGCGGTGGAAGGCAACGCCCCCACCAAGGACGGCGGCGTGTACTGCACCGTGGGCGGCCAGACCTTCCAGAGCATCCTGGAAGAGACCGCCAGGGACGCCTACGCCGTGGTGGCGTGGGGCTCGTGCGCCTCGAACGGCTGCGTGCAGGCGGCGCACCCGAACCCCACCGGCGCCAAACCCATCCACGAGCTGATCAGCGGCAAGCCCATCATCCGCGTGCCGGGCTGCCCGCCGATCGCGGAAGTCATGACCGGGGTGCTCACCTACGTGCTCACCTTCGGCCGCCTGCCGGACCTCGACCGCCAGGGGCGGCCGAAGATGTTCTATGGCACCCGCCTCCACGACAAGTGCTACCGGCGCTCCTTCTTCGACGCGGGCCAGTTCGTGGAAACCTGGGACGACGACGCGGCCAAGAAGGGCTGGTGCCTCTACAAGATGGGCTGCCGCGGGCCGACAACCTACAACTCGTGCTCCACGTTCAAGTGGAACAACGGGGTGTCGTGGCCGGTGGGTTCGGGCCACGGGTGCATCGGTTGCTCGGAGAACGATTTCTGGGACAACGGCCCGTTCTACAAGCGCGTGACCGGCATCCCGGTCCCGGGCATCGAGGCCACCCCGGAGACGGTGGGCAAGATCCTCGCCACGGCGGCGGGCGTCGGCGTGGCCGCGCACCTCGCATCGTTTGCGACCAAGAGGGGCCTGGAGAAGTCGAAGGGGGGCGCGGCCGCAAGCACGCCCGACTCCGGCGGCTCCGGGACCAAGGAGTAGGGGGCGGCCATGGCGCAGACCATCGTTGTTGATCCGATCACGCGCATCGAGGGCCACCTCCGCGTCGAAGCGATGCTGGACGGGAACAACCGCATCGAGGAGGCGATGTCCTGCGGCACCATGTGGCGCGGGATCGAGCTGATCCTCGAGGGCCGCGACCCGCGCGACGCCTGGGCGTTCTGCGAGCGCATCTGCGGCGTGTGCACCACGGTGCACGCGCTGGCCTCGGTGCGCTCGGTGGAGGACGCGCTGGGCATCAAGGTCCCGCAGACGGCCGAGATCATCCGCAACATCATGTTCCTCACGCAGTACGTGCAGGACCACGTGATCCACTTCTACCACCTGCACGCGCTGGACTGGGTGGACATCGTCTCCGCGCTCAAGGCGGACCCGGCGAAGACCGCCGAGCTGGCGCAGGCGGTGTCGCCCTCCTGGCCCAACGCCACGCCCGGCTACTACCGCGACGTCGCGGGAACACTGAAGAAGTTCGTGGAGTCCGGGCAGCTGGGGCTGTTCCAGAACGCGTACTGGGGCCACCCGGCGTACAAGCTGCCGCCCGAGGCCAACCTCATGGCGGTCGCACACTACCTGGAAGCGCTCAAGTGGCAGAAGGAAATCATCAAGATCCACACCATCTTCGGCGGCAAGAACCCCCACCCCAACTACCTGGTGGGCGGCATGGCGTGCGCGATTGATCTACAAAGCGACAACGCCATCAACATCGAGCGCCTGAACATGGTGAAGGGGCTGATTCAGGAGGCCGTGCGCGTGGTGGAGGGCATGTACCTGCCCGACCTGCTCGCGGTGGCCTCGTTCTACCCCGAGTGGACCACCTACGGCGGCGGCCTCGGCAACTACATGGTCTACGGGGACGTGCCGCAGAACGGCATCAAGGACCCGTCCAAGTTCCGCATGCCGCGTGGCGTGATCCTGAACAAGAACCTCAACGAGGTGCTGCCGGTGGATCCCACGGCACCCGACGAGGTGCTGGAAGAGATCGCGCACTCCTGGTACAAGTACCCCGCCGGCAAGGCCGCGTTGCATCCGTACGAGGGCCACACCGAGGCCCACTACACCGGCCCCAAGCCGCCCTACCAGAACCTGGACGGCAACGCCGGCTATTCGTGGCTCAAAGCGCCCCGCTGGAAGGGCCACGCCATGGAAGTCGGGCCGCTGGCGCGGATGCTGGTGGGGTTCGCCAGCGGACGCGAGGACTACAAGGCGGTGGTCACCGAGGCGCTGGCCGCGCTGAAGGTGCCCGCCACCGCGCTGTTCTCCACGCTGGGCCGCACCGCCGCACGGGGCCTGGAGACGCGCCTGGCGGTGCGCTGGCTGGTGGAGGAGTACGACCACCTGGTGGAGCACCTGAAGGCCGGCAACACGTCCACCGCGGACACCTCGAAGTGGGAGCCGGACACCTGGCCGAAGGAGTGCAAGGGGTTCGGGTTCACCGAGGCGCCGCGCGGGGCGCTGGGCCACTGGGTGCGGATCAAGGACCAGAAGATCGAGTCCTACCAGATCGTGGTGCCGTCCACCTGGAACGCCTCCCCCAAGGACGCCAAGGGCCAGCGCGGCGCGTACGAGGCCGCGCTGGTGGGCACGCCGATGGCGAACCCGAAACAGCCGGTGGAGATCTTGAGGACCATCCACTCGTTCGACCCGTGCCTGGCGTGCGCATCCCACGTTCTCGGCCCCGACGGCAACGTCCTGGCCGAGATCGTGGTGCGCTAGGAGGCGGCCATGAGCACCATCGGCCGCATCCACGCCGGGGACGTGGCGGCCAACCCCTCGCAGTACTTCCGCCGGAGGTACGTGTGGGAGTGGCCGATCCGGATCTTCCACTGGGTGAACGCGCTCAGCATCGCGGTGTTGTTCTCGACGGGGCTCTACATCGCCAGCCCCTTCCTGGCGCCCGCGGGCGAGGCGTGGCAGCACTTCGTGATGGGCACCGTGCGGAAGGTGCACTTTCTGTTCGCCTTCATCTTCGCGGTGAACTTCCTGTGGCGGATCGTGTGGTTCTGGATGGGGAACAACTACGCCCGGTCGGGCTTCCCGTTCGTGTGGAGCCGCCGCTGGTGGAACGACCTGTTCCGCCAGGTGCGCGACTACCTGCGGCTGGAGCGCGGCCACGTGCACATCGGGCACAACGCGCTGGGTGGCGTGGTCTACACCGTGTTCGTGATCCTGTGCGGCTGGGTGCAGATCTTCCTGGGGTTTGCGCTCTTCTCCGAGCACAACCCCGAGGGGTTCTACGGCAGGCTGTTCGGCTGGGTCATCCCCATGCTGGGCGGCTCGTTCCAGGTGCACATGTGGCATCACCTGACGGCGTGGATGTTCCTGTTCTTCACCATCATCCACATCTACATCGTGTTCTACGACGGACTGCAGTTCAAGAACGGGCTGGTGACGAGCATCGTGTCCGGCGAGAAGTTCTACCGCGAGGGAGACATTGACCACGAGCGCTGGCTCAGCTAGGGAGCGGCACGTGCCGCCCCTGCTGGTCCTGGGGCTCGGAAACCCGCTGCTGAGCGACGACGGCGTTGGACTGCGCCTGCTGGAGAGGCACGCAGGGCCTGGCCCTCCTCGGCAGAATCGAGGGGCGCCGGGCCCTGCTCATTCTGGACGCCGTGGCCGCCGGCGGCGCGCCCGGCGACGTGCACGTGCTGAACGGCGTGGAGGCGGTGCGCATGGCCGCCCGAACCGCCCCCACCGCGCACGAGGGCGGCGCGGGCCAGCTGCTGGCCTACGCCGAGCTCCTGGGAGACCTCCCGGGGCGCGTGACCGTGGTGGGCGTGGAGCCGGAGAACATTCACACCGGCCTCGGACTTTCGGCTACCGTGGAGGCGGCGCTGCCCGAGGCACTGGAGCGCGCCCGCGAAGCCCTGGAGGCCCTCGCCGCAAGCTAGGAGACCAATCTGCACGAACTGGGCGTCGCCACCGAGATCCACCGCGCCTGCCGCCGGACCATGGAATCGCACGGGCCGGGGCGCATCGAGGAGGTGCGCGTAGCGGTGGGCGAGCTGTCGGCCGTGGAGCCGGAACTGCTACAATTCGCGTGGCAGGCGGTCACCGCCGGCACGCCGGACGAGGGCTCGAGGCTCGAGGTCGAGTGGCGCCCCGCGCGGCAAACCTGCCTCAAGTGCGGCGAAGTGGCCGAGCGCGGCGCGGGCTCGTGGCTGCGCCTGTGTCCCCGCTGCGAGAGCCCGCTGCGCGTGGAAGGCGGCGACGAACTGGACATTCTCCATCTGAGCTTCACTCCCGACGACGTGCAGGAGCCGGCCCCGTGACCAGTCCCGTGCAACAGGTGAACGTGCAGCAGCGCGTCCTGGCCGCCAACGACGAGGCCGCGGCGGAGCTGCGACGCGGCTTCCGCGCCGACCGCATGCTGGTGGTGAACCTGATCTCCTCGCCCGGATCCGGTAAGACTTCGCTGCTCGAGGCCACCGTGCGCGCGCTCACCGGGCGCGTGCGCATGGCGGCGCTGGACGGCGACATCGCCACCGAGCGCGACGCCGACCGGCTGCGAGCCGCGGGCATCCCCGCGCACCAGATCCTCACCGGCGGCGCCTGCCACCTGGACGCGCGCCAGGTGCGCACCGCGCTGGAACAGGCGGGCATGGGCAAGCCGGACATCCTGTTCATCGAGAATGTGGGCAACCTGATCTGCCCCACTTCCTACGACCTGGGCGAGGACTTCAAGGTGGCGGTGCTCTCGGTCACCGAGGGCGAGGACAAGCCGTTCAAGTACCCGGCCATCTTCTCGCGCTCGGAAGTGACCGTGATCACCAAGTCCGACCTGCTGCCGCACGTGCCGTTCAAGCTGGACGAGGCGCGCGCGCAGGTGGCCGCGCTGAACCCGACCGGCAGGCTGTTCGTGACCTCGGCGACCTCCGGCGAAGGCATCCGGGAGTGGTGTGACCTGTTGATGGAGCGGCTGGAGGGCAAGCGCAGGGCATGACCATGGACCATATCTCCCTGGACCTGATGCTGGCGGCGTGCGGCATCGCCATCACGCACACCGTGCTGGGCCCCGACCACTATTTGCCGTTCATCATGCTGGCGCGCGCGCGCCGCTGGAGCCGGGCGCGCACGGTGCTGATCACCATCCTGTGCGGCATCGGCCACGTGGGCTCCTCCATCGTGCTGGGCCTGGTCGGCGTGCTCGCCGGCGCCACTCTGGGATGGGTGCAGAAACTGGAGGGCGCCCGCGGCGACTGGGCCGCGTGGGCGCTGGTGTGGTTCGGGCTGGCGTACATGCTGTGGGGCCTGCGGACCGCGTTCCGCGCGCGCCGGGGGATCGACCCGCACGCGCACGGCGCGGACGTGCACATGCACCACGGCGGGCATCATCATCACCACCACGAGATTCCCGTGGAGCCGGGAAAGAGTTCCACGTTCTGGGCGCTGTTCGTGGTGTTCGTGCTGGGTCCGTGCGAGCCGCTGATCCCACTGTTCGTGCTGCCCGCCAGCCGCGGTCGCTGGGAGCTGGCCGGGACCACGGGCCTGGTCTTCGGGCTCATCACGGTGGTGGCCATGGTGGGGCTGGTGCTCGCGGGACAGGCGGGCATGGAGCGGCTGCGGCTGGGACGGATGGAGCGGTGGGCGCATGCGATGGCCGGCGGGGTGGTGGCGATGTCGGGGCTGGCTGTGATCTACCTGGGGTTGTAGGCGTACGGCGAATGAGAGCGCATCCATTCCGGGAGGCTCGCGTCATGAGGTCCGCACTGGTGAGAAGCACCCATTGGATGAGTCTGCGTCGCGTGGTATTCGGCGCAACGATTTCCGTCACCCTGTGTGCGCAGTTCTGCTCTTGTGGGATTACGGATAGAAGGAACTGTACGCCCGACGAGAAGCAGGAAATTGCAGTCAAGAGCTACACGGAATACACGCAGGAGTATGGAATAGATGCGTCTCGTTTTGTCGGCCCAACCGTCGGCGACACTAGCGGGAGGCTGACTTATACTTGGAGGTCCGCAACCAGGACAGCTGATAGCATTGCCATTTTCGTTCGATTCGCGGCAGTGACTGACTGTAGGGGCGAGCTAGCTGGCCGGGGTGCGGGCGATTCGTGGCGTGCATTCCTGGAGGAGTGCTCGGAGGCCAGGCGGAACTCTGGGGGCGGGAATTGAGCCACATATCGGATGGAAGGAACCAGGCCGAAGTGACTGGGACGACTATGCGTCCACATCCGAACCTGCGCCTGGCGCTCGCCTCCATGATTGTCTGCACGTCCCTCTGGCTGGCGCCGGCGTTCCCCCGAGCCGCCGAGAGCGGCCCGGCGCCGATCACGCCGGCGGGCCACGGCACCCGGGTCCTCTACCTCATTCGCCATGGCATCTACGATGAAACGGACCCGCGCAGCGAGCGCATCGGAAAGGCGCTCACCCCGCTGGGGCGCGAACAGGCCCGGATTGTTGGCCTCCGCCTCGCGGGACTGCCCTCGGGCGTGAGCCACGTGCACGCCAGCACCCTCACGCGGGCGCGGGAGACCGCGGAGATCGTGGTCCAGGCGCTCCCCGGCCGCGGTGTGGAGCCGGACTCCGACCTGTGCGAGTGCACCCCGGCCACACCCCGGCAGGACGTGATGCGAGACCTCGCCCCCGGCGAGGCGGACTCCTGTCGCTCCCAGCTCGAGCGCGTGGTGGTCCGCTACTTCCGCCCCACGTCGGGCCCGGACAGCTCCGAAGCGCTGGTGTGTCACGGAAACGTGATCCGCTACCTGGTGTGCCGCGCGCTGGGCGCGGATCCCATTCGGTGGCTGTCCATGATGATCGGGCACTGCAGCGTCACCACGATCCACGTGCGTCCCGACGGCACCTGCCGGCTGGCGGGCTTCAGCGACGTGGGGCATCTGCCGGTGGAGATGCAGACCTACGCGGGGGCTCGGATGGCGCCAGTGGATTCTCTGAAGCGGAAGTAGTTGGCAGTCGAACGGCAGACGACAGATCCACGGCCACAACGACAAACGCGGCAGCATTTCCCCGAAGTCGCGGCAGCATCTCCCCGGGGACGCGGCAAGTACGCGCCTAGCAAATCCTCGGCAACTGCTCCCCGCTCATCATGTCCACCACGCGAAGCCCGCCCACGCGGCTGCGCAGCAGCAACTGCCCCGGGTGTTCCTCCGTGACCACGCCCACGATGGCCGCCTCGCGCCCCAGCGGGTGCGCACGCATCGCGGCCAGCGCCTCCTCCGCGGCCTCCGGGGCCACGATGGCGATACACTTGCCCTCGTTGGCCACGTAGAGCGGGTCCAGGCCCAGGATCTCGCAGGCGCCGCGCACCTGCTCGTGCACCGGGATGGCGGTCTCCTGAAGGCAGATCCCGGCGCCGCACGCCGCGGCAATCTCGTTGAGCGCGCTGGCCACGCCGCCGCGCGTGGGATCGCGCAGGACGCGCACGGCACCGGGTCCCGCCGCCGCGAGCACGTCCGCCACCAGCCCGTGCAGCGCCGCCGAATCGCTCTCGATGGTGGTCCCGAACTCCAGCCCCTCGCGCACGCTCATGATGGCGATGCCGTGCATGGCGATCGCCCCGCTCAGCAGCACCACGTCACCGGGTCGGGCGTTGCGGGGCGACACCGCCACCCCCGGCGCCACCAGCCCCAGCCCGGTGGTGTTGATGAAGATCTTGTCGCCCTTGCCGCGGTCCACCACCTTGGTGTCGCCGGTCACCACCCGCACGCCGGCCTGCTCCGCGGCGGCCTGCAGCGAGCGCGTGATGCGCCACAGCCCGTCCATGGGCAGGCCCTCCTCCAGCACGAAGGCCGCGGTGAGCGCCAGCGGCTGGGCCCCGCACATGGCGAGGTCATTCACGGTGCCGTGCACGGAGAGCGAGCCGATGTCGCCGCCGGGGAAGAACAGCGGGCTGACCACGAACGTATCGGTGGAGATCGCGAGGCGCGCGCCGCCCACGTCCAGCACCGCGCCGTCGTGCAGCTGCTCCAGCGCGGGATTGCGGAAGGCCTCGAGGAACATCTTCTCGATGAGCATCTGCGTGAGGCGGCCACCGCCGCCGTGGCCCATCAGGATGTGCGGATATTCCTGGATGGGAATGGGGCAGCTGGGCCCTTCGAGGACGACAGTCTTGCCGCTCATCGAACGCGGCCACGAGGATTCATCGCGCCCCCCGACTTCGTCGCACTCTTCAGCTTCATCGCGCCCATCAGCTTCATCGCACGGCGCGCATCCTAGCGCACCCTCGCGTAGTGGTAGTACGCCGCGCACGCTCCCTCGGAGGAGACCATGGGCGCACCCAGCGGGTGCTCCGGCGTGCAACGGCCGCCAAACGCGGTGCACTCGTGGGGCTTCTTCAGCCCTTGCAGGATCTGGCCCGCGATGCATTCGGCGGGCTCGGTGGCGGTGATGCCGTCCACGTCGAAGCGCTTGCCGGCGTCGAAGCGGGCGTACTTCGGGCGCAGCGCGTAGCCACTTTGCGGGATCACGCCGATCCCGCGCCACGGGCGGTCGCAGGGCTCGAACACCTCGCGAAGGAGCCGCTGGGCGGGCACGTTCCCTTCGCGCGACACCACGCGGGCGTACTGGTTCTCCACCCCGTGGCGGCCCTCCTCCAGCGCCTGCAACAGCATGTGCGCGCCCTGCATCAGGTCCACCGGCTCGAATCCGGTCACCACCACCGGCACGCGGTACTTCTCGGCGATGGGCAGGTACTCGTGATAGCCCATCACCGCGCACACGTGGCCCGCGGCCAGGAAGCCCTGCACGCGGTTGTGCGGCGAGCCCAATACGGCCTCCATGGCGGGCGGCACCAGCACGTGCGAGCACAGGATGGAGAAGTTCTCGAGGCCCTCCTTCTCCGCCTGCCACACGGCCATGGCGTTGGCGGGTGCCGTGGTCTCGAAGCCGACCGCGAAGAACACCACCGGGCGGTCCGGGTTGGCGCGCGCCAGCTTCAGCGCGTCCAGCGGCGAATACAGCATGCGCACGTCGGCGCCCTGGGCCTTCACACTGAGGAGATCGGTGCTGCTGCCAGGCACGCGCAGCATGTCGCCGAAGGAGGTGAAGATCACCTCGGAGCGGCGGGCGATGGCGATGGCGCGATCAATGAGTTCCAGCGGCGTGACGCACACCGGGCAGCCCGGGCCGTGCACGAGGGTGACCTGCTCGGGGAAGAGCCGGTCGAGGCCGTACTTGATGAGGGTGTGGGTCTGCCCGCCGCAGATCTCCATGAGCGTCCACGGACGGGTCACCACGCCGCCGATAGCCTGCGCCAGGGCCTGCACGTCGGCCTCGTTGCGGAACTCATCCACGAATCGCATGCGGGCTCCGGGGTGGGTCAGGAGGCGGCGGGGCCGGGCTTGCCGGGCGGATCCGGCTGCGGACGGGCAGGCCGTTGCGCGCCCGGCTGCGGTGAAGCGGGCCGTTGCGCATCCGGCTGCGGCACGTCCAGCTCCGCCAGCTCGCCCATGCGCTTCAGCAGCTCGAAGGTCTCCGCGGCCTCCTCCTCGCTGATGCGGCTGATGGCGAAGCCCACGTGCACCACCACGAACTCGCCGGGCTGCACTTCCGGAACGTAGGCAAGGCAGACTTCCTTGGTGACGCCGCCGAAGCTCACCGTGCCCATGGTCATCCCCAGGGCGTTCTCCTGGATATCCATCACCTTGCCGGGGACACCGAGGCACATGGGGTGGACTCCTGGGGCGGGCGTTTGTGCCTGCCAAATGAGTGATCGTACGCGCAGGGCAGGCATTCATGCCTGCCGAGACAATTCAGTCAGAATCTGGCGAGCACGAATGCCTGCCCTACATCTGTGCCGCCGCGACCATCACCTGGCCCAAGCTGATGCCGCCGTCGTTGGGCGGGACTTGCGCGTGGAGCAGGACGGCGCGGCCGTCCTCCTCAAGTGCCCGGCTCATGCGATCCGTGAGCAGGCGATTCTGGAAACAGCCGCCGGTAAGCGCCACTCGGGGCTCGTCCACCGCGCGGGCCACTTCCACAGCGGCGGCCACCAGGGCGTTCATGAATCGCGCGGCGATGGTGCCCGCGGCGCGGCCACGGCAGAGGTCTTCGAGAATCTCCTCCAGCATCGGGCCCCAGTCGAGAGTGAGGCGGGCTGCGTGCGGGCCGCGAGAGGCCTCGCCAGCCACCCCGCGGACCCCGGACGGCGCCGCCGCACCGCACCCGAGAGTATACCGGCCCATCTCCGCCGGGTCTGCGGCAAACTCGAGCGCCATGGCGGCCTGGCCCTCGAAGCTCACCGTGAGGTGCAGACCGGCCAGGGCCGCCACGGCGTCGAACAGGCGCCCCGCGCTGGTGGTCACCGGGGCGTTGAGGCCGCGCGAGAGCATGGTGGCCAGGACCCGGCGCTCGGCTGCCGGGACGGCCCGGACCACCGCGAGGTCTTCGCGCTCCAGCGCGGCGACGCCAAAGTGCTCCCAGAGCAACGCCAGCGCGGTCCTGCGGGGCTCGCGCACCGCCGCCTCTCCTCCGGGCAGCCGGAAGGGCCGGAGGGCCGCCACGCGCTCGTATCCGGAGGCGTCGCCCACCAGGAACTCCCCGCCCCAGACGGTGCCGTCGGTGCCGTAGCCGGTGCCGTCCCAGGTGACCCCCAGGGCGCGGCCTGAGACGCCGTTCTCGGCCAGGCAGGACGCCAGGTGGGCGTGGTGGTGTTGGACCGCGACCAAGCGCGCCGCACCGCCGCCGGCCGGTGCAGGCGCCGCGGGCGAGCCTTCTGCGGCCGATCCAACCACCTCGTGACCTCCATCCTGGCTCATCCACGCCTTCGCCCAGCGCGTGGATACGAAATCCGGGTGCAGGTCGTGCGCGAGGGCCAGCGGGCGCGCGCCGTAGAGCGACAAGAAGTCCGCGATGACCCGCTCGAACGCCTCGCGCGCCTGCGGCGTTTCCAGGTCCCCGATGTGCTGGCTCACGAACACCTGCCGCCCCACGCTCAGCGCCACGGTGTTCTTCTGGTGCGCGCCCACCGCGAGGATGGGCGGCAGCTCGCGCGCCACACTGACCGGAAGCGGCGCGTACCCGCGAGCGCGGCGCACCAGGCGCACGCCGCCGCGCACCGACCACGCCACGCTGTCGTCCACGTGGCGGCGGATGGGCCGGTCATGCACCAGGAACAGGTCGGCGATGCCAGCGAGGCGAACCAACGCCTCGCGCTCGTCGGTGCACAGAGGCTCCTCGGAGAGGTTGCCGCTGGTGGCCACCACCGGGAAGTTGCAGGCGCGGAGCAACAGGTGCTGAAGGGGCGTGGACGGGAGCATGACGCCGAGGCAGGGGTTGCCGGGAGCCACGTTGGGGGCAATCGTGGAGATGGAGGCGGTGGCGCCCGCATCCGAGGCCACGCGCGCACCTTCGGCTCCGCCCGCACCCACATCCCCCACCTTGCGAGGCAGAAGCAGGATCGGCGCCTCCGGCGACTCCAGATGCGCCACGGCCACCTCGTCCACGTCGCAGAACTCCCGCGCCTGCTCCACGTCGCGCGCCATCAGCGCCAGCGGCTTCTCCCAGCGGTGCTTGCGCTCGCGCAGGCGAGCCACCGCGGGCTCCGATCGCGCGTCGCACGCGAGATGGAAGCCACCGAGGCCCTTCACCGCGACGATGCGCCCTTCGGCGAGCGCGCGCGCCGCTTCGGGGATGGCCTCGCGGGTGCCGGCCAGTTCGCTGCCATCCGCGGCCCACAGCGCCGCGCGCGGCCCACACTCCGGGCACGCGTTGGGCTGCGCGTGGAAGCGCCGGTCGCGCGGGTCTTCGTACTCTGCGCGGCAGGCGGGGCACATTGGGAAGCCGCTCATGGTGGTGTTTGGGCGGTCGTAGGGCAGCCCGCGCAGGATGGTGAAGCGGGGCCCGCAATTGGTGCAATTCGTGAACGGATGGCCGTGGCGGCGATCCGAGGGGTCGAACACTTCGCGCCGGCAGTCGGGGCAGGTGGCGATGTCCGGAAGGACCAGGGCGCTCTTCGAGCCCCCGCCGTCGCTGTGGCGGATCTCGAAACCGGCGAGTCCGGCGGGCTCCAGCCATGCGGCTTCGACGGATTTCAGGACAGCGCGCGGCGGGGGCGCGGTCTCGACGCGCTCGCGGAAGCGCTCCAACGCCGGGCGCGGGCCTTCCACTTCCAGGAACACGCCGCGCGCGTCGTTCAGCACCCAGCCGGTAAGGTGGAACTCCTCGGCGAGGCGGTAGACGAAGGGGCGGAAACCCACGCCTTGGACGGCGCCGCGGATTTCGAGGCGGAGGCGGGAGACCACATCCTCAGTCATGCCCCGAGTTTCGCCTCTTGGCGCTTGCGGCACAAGCGCGGGGCACGGCTGGTCAGCCCCCCCCGCCAATGCTAGTTTTGCTCGCATGAAGTCCTTCCACTCGGGCCATCCCGCCGGCGACCGCCCCGCCGAAGGCGTCATCCAGTTCGAGGCCGTCCACCGCCCGGCCGAGCTACCAGAGCACACCTACGGCCCCACGGTGCGCGAGTTGGCGGCCTGGCGCGAGGTCATGAACCGCCTGGGCCTGCTGGGCCAGCACCCGGAGCGCTACGAGGGCTACGGCTACGGCAACGTGAGCGCCCGCCTGGGCCCGTTCGGCAACATGACCCAGGGCCTGCGCCGCTTCCTCATCACCGGCACCCAGACCGGTGGGCTGCGCATGGTGGGCCTGGAGAACTTCTGCGTGGTGGAGCGCTACGACCTGGGCGCCAACCGCGTGCACAGTTTCGGCCCGGCGCAGCCCTCTTCGGAGTCTCTCACGCACGGCGCGCTTTACGACGCCGCCCCGGACGCCCGCGTGGTGCTGCACGGCCACTCCCCCGAGATCTGGCGCCACGCGCGGGAACTCCACCTGCCGATCACGCGCGCCGACGTCGCAAACGGCACGCCGGAGATGGCACGCGAAGTGACCAAGCTGGTGCGCGAATCGGCCGCCTCCGAAATGCGCATCCTGGTCATGGGCGGCCACGAGGACGGCGTGCTGACGTTCGGCCGTACGGCGGCGGAAGCCGGTGAGGCCCTGGTGCGGAACCTGGCGCGGGCTTGCACGCTGCTATCGTAGAAGGAGCACGCGGGCATGCCCGCGTGCCGGAAGAGACCCGGTGCGCGGCGAAAGGAGGTCCCCCATGGAACCCCAGCAGATGATGATCCGCTGCCCCAAGACCGGCAAGCCGTTCGAAACCGGTCTCGTGATGGACCTGGCGAGCTACCTGACCTCGCACATGGAGAACAACACCTCGATGTGCCCGCACTGCGGAGAGTCCCACGCGTGGAGCAAGGACAATATCTTCTTCGAGGACATGTCGCCGAATTGAATTGTAGGTCAGGCGCATTTGCCCGACCTACCTGGCTCGGAGTGTTGTAGGTCAGGCAAGTCGCCTGGCCTGCCCCCGGAGGACCCCGTGAAAGTCAACGGCCGCGACATGCGCGCCACATGGTGGATCGAGGACGGCGTGGCCTACATTGACCAGCGCCGGCTCCCGCATGCGCTGGAGATCGGCGTGGCCGCGTCCGTGGAGGAGGTGGCGCGCGCCATCGAGGACATGGCGGTGCGCGGCGCGCCGGCCATCGGGGTGTTCGCGGGCTACGGGCTGGCGTTGGCGGCGAAGCTCGGCGACGACCTGGGCGCCGCCTACGAGCGCCTGGCGCGCACGCGGCCCACGGCCATCAACCTGTGGAAGGGGCTGGACACGGTGCGGGGCGCCTGCGCCGCGGCTTCGAAGACCCTGCGTGCCCGCGCCACGCTGGCCACCGCGCGCGCCTTCGACGACGCCGAAGTGGCCGCCGGGGAGGCCATCGGCACGCACGGGCTGGCGCTGTTCCGGCAGGGCACGCGCGTGCTCACGCACTGCAACGCGGGCTGGCTGGCGGTGCAGGATTGGGGCACCGCCCTTGCCCCCGTCTACAGGGCCCACCGCGCGGGCATGGAGCCGTTCGTGTACGTGGATGAGACGCGCCCGCGGCTGCAGGGCGCCCGGCTGACCACCTGGGAGCTGGCCCAGGAGGGCGTGCGCCACGCGCTGATCGCCGACAACGCCGCCGCCCACCTGATGCAGCGCGGCATGGTAGACCTGGTGATCACCGGCTCTGACCGCGTGGCCGCCAACGGCGACGCCGCGAACAAGATCGGCACCTTCGGCAAGGCCTGTGCGGCGAGGCAGGCGGGCGTGCCCTTCTACGTCGCCGCCCCGATCAGCACGTTTGACCCGGGCACGGCCAGCGGCGCGGACATCCCCATCGAGGAGCGCTCGGATGACGAAGTGCTGTTCGTGGAGGGCGTGGACGAGTCTGGCACCGCGCGCCGGGTGCGCGTCGCGCCCGAGGGCACCGCGGTCTTCAACCCGGGCTTCGACGTCACCCCGCACGAGCTGATCAGCGGGATCATCACCGAAGTGGGCATCGTGCGCGCGACGGCCGAGGGCGTGGCGGAGGCGCTGAACCGCGCCAAGGCATAGGGCAAACGCCCCGGCCGCCTCCCCCCCCGCCTTGCGGCCACAGGCCCTGCTGTCAGGCGCGCCCACACGGCGCCCACACGGCTCCCCCCCACGGCTCCCATCGCGCCCACTTCGTGCTATCCTCACCCCCGGCAACCAATTCCGCGACTTCAGCTCAGGGCGATTCGCCCGGAGGAATCATGTCCGAAAGAGTGCTGCTCGGCGACGAGGGCCTCGCTCTCGGGTCCGTCCACGCCGGCCTCTCCGCCGCCTACGCCTATCCCGGCACGCCCTCCACCGAGATCCTCGAGTTCCTGCTCGAATACCAGGAAGAGCACGGGCGCCCGCACGCGGCGTGGTGCATCAACGAGAAGACCGCCTACGCGCAGGCCCTGGGCGCCTGTTTCGTGGGCCGCCGCGCGCTGGTGAGCATGAAGCACGTGGGGCTCAACGTGGCCGCCGACCCGTTCATGAACTCCGCGCTGGTGGCCACGCACGGCGGCCTGGTGGTGGCGGTGGCCGACGATCCGGGCATGCACAGCTCGCAGAACGAGCAGGACAGCCGCTTCTACGCCGATTTCGCGCGCGTGATGTGCCTCGAGCCCGGCTCGCAGCAGGAGTGCTACGACATGACCCGCGAGGCGTTCGACCTCTCCGAGAAGTTCGGCGTGCCGGTGATGCTGCGCATCACCACCCGCCTGGCGCACAGCCGCACGGTGGTGAAGCTGCGCGCGCCGCGCGCCGAGAACGAGGTCCGCAAGGCCCCGCAGCGGGCCTCGTGGATCCTGCTGCCCGGCAACGCCCGGCGCGCGTGGCGAAGCCTCCTGGAGCGCCAGCGCGAGATGGTGGCGTGGAGCGAGGCCGCGGAGTGGAACACGCTCGCGCTGGCTCCCGACAACCACGAGCTGGGTGTGATCACCGCGGGCATCGCCCGCAACTACTACCAGGAAAACCTGCCGGAGCTCGCGCATGCGCCCTCCCACCTGCACATCGGCGCCTATCCCTTGCCGGTGGAGAAGATCCGCCAACTCGCCGCGCACGTGAAAAGATTGCTGGTACTGGAGGACGGCTATCCGTTCATCGAGCGGCAGCTGGCGGGGCTGCTGCCGCAGCCGGTGGAAGTGACCGGCAAGCTCACCGGTGCCCTGCCCCCGGACGGCGAGCTGAACCCCGACCTGGTGCGCGCCGCGTTGGGGCTACCGACGCGCGCCGGCGTGAAGCTGGAGGGCATCACCCTGCCCAACCGGCCGCCGCAGCTGTGCCAGGGCTGCCCGCACGGGCACGCCTACAAGGCGCTGAAGAAGGCGCTGGAGCCTTACGACACCAACATGGTCACTTCCGACATCGGCTGCTACACGCTGGGCGCGCTGCCGCCGTATTCGGCCATCGAGTCGTGCGTGTGCATGGGCGCCTCGGTGGGCATGGCCAAGGGCGCGGCGGAGGCGGGCTTCTTCCCGGTCACCGCGGTGATCGGCGACAGCACTTTCCTGCACTCGGGCGTGGCGCCGCTCATGGACGCGGTGTCGGCCAACACCAACATGACGCTGCTGATCCTGGACAACCAGGCCATCGCCATGACCGGCGGCCAGCCGCCGCGCATGCCCTCCTCGCGGCTGCACGACGTGGTGCTGGGCATCGGCGTGGATCCGAAGCACTGTCACGTGGTGGAGGCGATGCCGCGCCAGGTGGACGCCATCGCGGAACTGATCGGCAGCGAGATCCGCCACGAGGGGTTGTCGGTGATCATCGCGGTGCGCGAGTGCCTGGAAACCGCGCGGCGCAAGCGGCGCGAAGCCGTGGTGACGGCGTGAGGGGGACGAAGCCATGAAGTACGACATCATTCTGTGCGGCGTGGGCGGCCAGGGAGTGCTGAGCGTGGCCGCGCTGATCGGGCGGGCCGCCGCGGCCGAGGGGCTGCAGGTGAAGCAGTCGGAGGTGCACGGGATGTCGCAGCGCGGGGGCGCCGTGATGGCGCACCTGCGCTTCGCGGACCACCCCGTGGCCAGCGACCTGATCCCGCAGGCCGGGGCCGACCTGATCCTCTCGATGGAGCCGATGGAGAGCCTGCGCTACGTGGGCTATCTCGCAGCGGAGGCGGCGCTGGTCACGGCCACCGAGCCGTTCAAGAACATCCCCGACTACCCGGAGCTGGACACCGTCCTGGCGGCCATCCGGCGCCTCCCCCACTCACTGCTGGTGGACGCGGCGAAGCTCGCCGACGAGGCCGGCAACCCGGTGGCGGTGAACACCGTCATGGTGGGCGCCGCCTCGCGGCTGCTGCCGTTCCGCGCGGACACGCTGGAGAAGGTGGTGCGTGAGATGTTCTCGGCCAAGGGCGTAAAGGTCGTGGAGATGAACCTGAAGGCGCTGGAGCTGGGACGGCGGGCCTATGCCGCCAGCTCCCACACCTGCACCGCGTAGTGGTCGCGGCAGGCGTCGCAAAGGTCCGGCGCCGTGGCCGGCGGGACGACGTCCACCCACGCCGGCACCCAGTCCCAACGATCGTTCACACACAGATTGCGGAAGCGGCGGCAGTGCGCGCACTGGTGCAGCACGCCGCCGTCGTCCTCGTAGGGCTCGGGACGGGCGGGCATGGGCTCGCGGGCCTCGGGCACGTGCGGGGACTCCACGGTGAGCGTGTTCACCACCAGGAAGCCGGGCCCGCGCCGCAGCGGGTGCACCGTCATGTGGAAGCGCCGGTAGAGCTGGCGGCTGCAGGCTTCGTAGTCGTGCTGCTGGGGCTGCCCATCTTCGAGGCAGCGGTCGTAGAGCCCGCGGTAGAAGGGCTGCAGGATCGGCGGCGTCGCTTCCATGAGTTCCGCGCCCAGACCCCAGCACTCGGCGATCCCTGGCTGGCCGAAGTTCTGCGCGGCGAAGCGGGCCCATGCCGGGTTGACGTACGCGAGGGTGAGATCGGGCCACAGCCCGTAGACGGAGCCGGGGTGCCGCTCCAGGTGGGCCAGCTTGAAGGGCGCCAGCAGGGGCTCGAATTCCGGGTGCAGTCTCCCGTACATCGTCCACGCTCCGGGGCAGGGCTTGGGAACGGGCCGCACGGGGAGCAATCCCACCAGCGGCCGGGGGATGTGATCCGGGGTTGAGGGGATTATCGGCGCGCGGGTGGGGGGAGTTTAGGCGGCGCGGATGCGGGCATTTCGGGAGCGCGAGAGCGGAGGTTCACGCCGCGTCGGGGCGGGAGTTCAGGGCCGCGGGACGGCCACCGCGGCGAAGAAGGCCTTGAGCTTCGCGGGGTCCAGCCTCCCGGCGGCGCGCACGCCGCTGCACACGTCCAGCGCAAAGGGCCGCACTTCCCGAACGGCCGCTGCGGCGTTCTCCGGGCGGAGCCCGCCGGCCAGGAACACCGGCACGGTCAGCGCCACGCGGATCCGCGCCGAGAGCGCCCAGTCGTGCGTGCGCCCGGTGCCCCCCAGTTCCTTGACCGCCAGCGCGGGGTTGCCAGAATCCAGCAGCACCGCGTCCACCTCCTCCGCCGCTTCCCGCGCCTCCCGGATCGACTCCGGCCCGGTCACGTGCACCACCTGCACCAGTCGCACGCCGGGCAGCGCCGCGCGCAGACGCCGGTGCGCGCCGGGCGCCAGCCGGTCCACGAGTTGAATCGCAGTGGTGCCACAGCGCCCGTGCTGGGCGGCGATCTCCACAGGATCGGTCTTCGAGGTAAGCAGAAAGGTGGCCACCGGCGGCGGCACGGCGGTGGCAATCTCGCGGATGAGCTCCTCCGCGATCACGCCGGGCCCGCTGGGCATGGCCGACACGAGCCCCAGCGCGTCCGCTCCGGCGCGCACGGCCATCCAGGCCTCGTCCACGTCCTGGATGCAGCAGATCTTGACCCGGGTCCGGGCGGGGGCGTCCACGACGCTAGCGCACCGCCTGGGAGCCGCGCTGGACCCACTTCTTCCCCAGCAGCAGGCCCACCGGCGAGATCAGCGCCACGCAGCCGTAGATGAACCACATGGTGCCGGAGTCCTGCGGGCCGTTCCGGGGCAGGAAGCGCTCGATCATCAGCCCCGAGTACAGCCCGGTGGTGGCCTTGGCCAGGAACCACGGGATGCCCGCCAGGCCCATGTACGCGCCCACCTTGCCCGCGGGCGCCAGGTTGGCCACGTACTCGAGGAAGCGGCTGGCCCACATGGCCTCGCCGAACGAGAACAGCACCACGTAGGTGATCAGCGTGCCCAGGTGCGGGCCGGGCACCAGGATGAACGTGGTGACCGCCGAGACCGCGGTGCCCAGGATCATCATGGTGATGATGTTCACCCGCCTCGTGAGCGCCGCCAGCAGCGGCACGAAGATCACGATCACGAACGGGTTCAGCCCCTGGAACCACTCGTAGCGCGCGCCCACCGCCTTGGGGAAGCAGCGCATGACGTAGTCGGGCAGCGTGAGCCACTGGTGCGCGAACAGCGTGCGCACCGGGAGCAGCACGAAGATGAAGAACTGGAAGCGCGAATCCATGAACGGCAGCTCCTTGATCTTCGCCCCCAACGTGCGGCGGTCATGCTCGGGCTTCACCACATAGGCCACCACCCGATCGCGGTCCTCCACCTTCTTCGTGAACAGCAGCACGTTGGCCACCAGCATCAGAACGGTGAAGCCGATCATCCACCAGAACACCGAGGAGATGCCGCCGTGCGCGCGAATGAACGGCGAGACCATGGCCTCCGCCCAGATGCCCAGGTTCATGATGGCGTACAGCAGGCTGTAGCCGATGGTGGCGGTGCGCGGGTCGGTGAACTCCTTCACGCCGGCGTAGAGCGCCGGCTGGATCACGCCCTCGGCCACGCCCATGACGATCAGCCCGGCCCACAGCGTGACCGCCGCCACCCCGCCCATGCCCGGGCTCAGGGTCAGGAGAATCCGGCCCAGCAGCACCCCGGCCAGCGACAGCGTGAGCGCGTGGCGCACCCCCAGCCGGTCGGAGACGAACCCGCCGCCGAACATGCACAGCGTCACCAGCCCGGTGAAGGACGACACCGCGATGCCGGTCATGTGATCGGAGAAACCCACGGAGCCGCTGATGAACAGTGTCAGCAGGTTGAGCACGCCGAAGTAGGCGATGCCGTCGCCGAAGTTCACCAGGTTGACCAGCCAGAAGGCGCGCGAGGCGGAGAACAGCACCTTCACGCTCTCTCCCAGGGTCAGGGAGCCGTGGCCGTCGGCCGCGGCCTTGGGCGCCTCGGGCGCGCCGGGATGTTCCGCTTCGGTGTCGCTGTGGGCCATGGGTCTCCCTTTCAAGGCAACAGGTTCAGCTCCAGCCAGGAATCCAGCACCCGGGGCTCCGCGGGGTACAGCGCCTCCACCGGCAGCACCGCGGACGTGCCATTGCGGTAGCGGCAGCGCAGCTCCTGCCGCACCAGCAGCGCCCGGAGCCAGGTGAGCTGCGGGTTGGCGGGGTCGCGCACCAGCGAGTAGGCGAAGATCGTCGGGGACGTCACACCCACCGGGCGCGCCACCCCGAGAATGCGCGCGCTGTCCGGGGCGAACGTCACAGCCGGCGGGCGGCCGGTGAGGAAGCGGCCCGCCAGCGCGGACGGCGAGCGCTCGGACGCGACCCACGCGCCGGCGGCGCCGGTGCGCAGAGGGATCTCCAGCACCACCGCGGTCTGCTCCGTGTCCGATCCCGGGATCCGCGAGCGATCCACACGCACGCGCACCAGCAGCCGCGTCGAATCCGCGGTCACCTCCAGCGGAGCGCCGGGCAGCGGCACGGCGGCACCCAGGAGCGACCCCGGCATGGCGCGGCCCGCGCGCATCCGGATGGCGGCGGTGTCCGCCAGGACCGCGCGCCACGCGGGCGGCAGCGTGGAAAGCCCCACCTCCCCGGTGCGTGGCCCACCCGGCCCGGACCGCGGCGTCAGCGCCTCCCCCGGCGCGGGCAGCGCCGGCCCGGGAGGCTGCACCGTGAGCCCCGCGTTGCCCAGCGACAGCCCGCAGGCCAGCGCGAACATGCGGGACTGCTCCAGCGCGTTCACGGGGACCTGGTCCGAAGGAAAGGTGCCCGGACGCCCGGGGCCCAGTTCGAGCCTGTGGTCCATCACCGTGGCCAGCGCCACGCGGGCCTTGCGCGGGAACTCGGGACGCAGCTCGCGGCCCGCCTGGCGCAACCGCCAGGTCCAGATCGGCGCGCCGGCGCGGGTGTCGTCCCCGCCTTCCCCCCATTCGCCGCGGAGCACCGGAAGGCCCGCACCGTACTTCTCCTCGACGTGCCGGAAGTACTGGCCGGGCGAGGCCAGCGTGAGCCGTGGACGCAGGCCGGCCCCGTTCCACGCGCGCACCAGGTCCAACGCGGTCAATGCCCCGCTCACGTCCGCGTTTTCCCCCAACAGCTGCAGCAGGTCGGCGTCCAGGCCGGGAGCGGCGGTGCGCTGGCGGCGGCGCAGCGCGGCGTCCAGGAGGGCCAGGTCGGTCCGCAGGCGCGGGAATCTCCGGCGATCAGAGAAACGCGAGGAATCCAGCTTCGCGGGCCGCGGGCCCAGGCCCAGGTGTCCGTCGGGATCAACGTATACGAGCACCCGCGCGCCCGCCGCGGACTCCCACCAGAAGGGGCGGCGCACCAGCCCGGGCGGCAGCGGCGGCGGGGACGCCATGTGCGCCCCGACCAGCAGGTACTTGATCCCTTGCGCCGCCAGCGCGTCCACCAGGGCCTCGGGGCAGCCGGACGCGTCGTTGAGCAGCGCCACCGGCGGGCGGTGGCCCAGGGTGGTGACGAAATCCTCGAGGTGGAAGAACTGGAGATTCAGCCGCTCCTGGAACACGGACGCGTGCGGCGCCACCCAGGCCGCCCCGATGGCCAGCTGCCCGTTGCCCAGCAGCCGCCGCGCCTCCTCGAGCGCGCCCTCGTCGCCCCGGTGCCGGTCCAGCCACGCGCCGAAGGACCACGCGGCGTCCTCCGTCCAGCGGAAGTGCGGATCGGCCTGCGCGGCCGCCAGGACCGCGTCCAGGGTCTGGATTCGCCGTTCGAGGACCTTGGAAGGCGTGTCGGTGAAGCCCACGTCCTGGTGGCTTCCAGGGATGAGAAAGACCGTCTCCGGGCTCGCAGGAGCGGTGCCGGGCCGGGCGGATTTCGCCGCGCCCGCGCCGCGGGCGGCGTCCGGGAAGCACGCGGACGCCAGCAGCAGGGGGATGGCGGCAAGCGGGAACAGGAAGGCGCGGCGCATGGTTCGGGGAGTCTTCCACGAATGCCGGCCGGCAGGCAAGGGGCTCGGCCGCCCGGTGTCCGGGGGCCGCTGCCGCCACACCCACCGCCACCCCCGTTGCGCGCGCACGCCTTCGGCCCTAGCATCCCCGTGGGAGGAATCCGCCATGACCGACGACCGTTCCCCTGACTCGAAATCCCTCGACCGCCGCGAGTTCCTGCGCCTCGGCGCCACCGCAGGTGTCGGCTTTCTGGCCGGCGGGCTGAGCGCCACCGCGGCCACCGGGGCCTCCAGGACCGATGCCGCCGCGGACGCCGCCCGGACCGCGGGCCCGCTACCGGTCAATCCCCGCACCCACGACGCCATGCCCACGCGCAACCTCGGCCGCACCGGATATCGCGTGGGAGTGTTCAGCCTCGGCGGCCAGGCGGCGGTGGAGCAGGCGGACAACGAGGCGGCCGCGGTGGCCATCCTGGAAAAGGCCCTCGACCTGGGCGTGAACTACATCGACACCGCCGCGGCATACGGCGGCAGCGAGCGCTGGAGCCAGCGCTACGTGGGCCAGGTGATGAAGCGCCGGCGCGGCGAGGCCTTCCTGGCCTCCAAGACGCACGACCGCACCCGCGACGGCTCCCTGAAGCTGCTCGAGGAGTCGCTGCGCCTGCTGCAGACCGACCACCTGGACCTGTGGCAGTTGCACAACCTGACGCGGATGGAGCAGGTGGAGCAGATCTTCGGCAAGGGCGGAGCCATCGAGGCGCTGCAGGAGGCGCGCGAGCAGAAGATGGTGCGTTTCCTGGGCGTGACCGGCCACGCCGACCCGGACGTGCTGATCGAGATGATCCGCCGTTTCGACTTCGACACCGTGCTCATGGCGCTCAACGCCGCGGACCCGCACCACCTGAGCTTCGAGGCGAAGCTGCTGCCGCTGGCGGTGGAGAAGCAGATGGGGATCATCGGCATGAAGATCCCTGCGCGGGGCCGCCTGCTGGCCTCGTGGAACCCGCCGCCGCTGGACCAGCAGCGCGAGGCGGAGAAGCCGGCGAAGCCCGGGGCGCTGCACATGCGCGAGGCGCTCTACTACACCCTGTCGCACCCCGTGAGCACCGTGATCGTGGGCTGCGACTCCCCGGAGCAGGTGGAGGAGAACGTGAAGCTGGCGCGGGAATTCAACCCGTACAGCGAGGATCAGCTGGGGGCGCTGGTGGCGCGCACCGAGCCGATCGCGAAGCAGGCGCTGTTCTTCCGCCGCTGGGTGTGAGCGGCGGGACTACTTCGGCAGCTTTCCCAATAGCCGCCAGAGGCCGCGGTGGAACCTGTGCAACCCCGCGGTAGGCTCGGCAAACATGAGGATGCACTCGCCGTGCACCACCGCGATCCCCTGCTGTTCGCAGAATCGCAGCGCGGCCGGGGTGTCCGAGCCCTGCTGGATCCACACCCGCCGGATGCCCGCCGCGGCCGCGTCGCGCACCGCCTGCTCGGTCTTCGCCGCCGGCAGCACGATCAACGCGCCGCCCACCGGCTCGGCCAGCTCCGCCAGGGAGTGGCGGCAGGGCACGCCGTCAATCGCGTCCGCACCGGGGTGCACCGGCAGCACGCGGTAGCCCTTCGCGGTGAGTTCCTTCATCACGAGGTTGCCGAAGCCCCGGCCGCTCCGCGACGCCCCCAGCAGGGCCAGCGTGCCTTGGGCCATGAAACCCTTCACCGACTCCTTGCGGGTCATGATCGGTTCTCCTCCACTCGCCCGGGCGCCGCGACGGCCGCGCGCCACGGGAAACAGTGTGGCGGTCCGAACCGGGGCGCGCAAGAAGCCATCCAATCCAGGGCACGGCCGCGGTGCGGCGGTGCCCGCAGGCCCCCTGCGGAACCGGGATTCCCGCCGACGGCCCGTTCCGGCCGCCGGCTCGCCACCACCGATCCTCCCCGAATCATGGAGCTGACTCGATGACCCAGATTTCCGCCTACGCGGCCGCATCCGCGGGCGCGCCGCTGGCGCCATTCCACGTCGAGCGTCGCGAACCCGGCCCGCAGGACGTGGAGATCGACATCCTGTATTGCGGTATCTGCCACTCCGACATTCACCAGGTGCGCGACGAGTGGACCGGCGCGCTCTTTCCCATGGTGCCCGGCCACGAGATCATCGGCCGCGTCCGCAGGGTCGGGAAGGACGTGCGCAAGATCGCCGTGGGCGACATGGCCGGCGTGGGATGCATGGTGGACTCGTGCCGCGAGTGCGATCCCTGCCGCCACGACACAGAACAGTTCTGCCAGAAGGGCGCCGCGTTCACCTACAACGGCACCGAGATGGACCGGCGCACCCCCACCTACGGCGGCTACTCGACCCGCGTGGTAGTCACGGAGCGCTTCGTGCTGAAGATCCCCGCGGGCCTCGATCCGGCGGCCACAGCACCCCTGCTATGTGCGGGCATCACCACCTATTCCCCGCTGCGGCAATGGAACTGCAAGAAGGGCGACCATGTGGGCGTGATCGGTCTTGGGGGCCTCGGGCACATGGCGGTGAAGCTGGCCAGCTCGATGGGCGCGGAAGTCACCGTGCTGAGCAGCTCGCGAGCCAAGGAGGCCGATGCCCGCCGGCTGGGGGCCCGCGCCTTCGCCTCCACGGCGGAGGAGGAGACGTTCAAGCGCCTGGCAGGCGGCTTCGACCTGCTGGTGTACACCATATCGGCGCCGCATGACTACAACCGCTGCCTGGGGTTGCTGCGCCCCCTTGGGGCGATGGTGGTCCTGGGCGTGCCACCCGAGCCGACACCGGTGCACGCGTTCTCGCTCATCGGCGGGAACAAGCGGCTGGCGGGCTCCTTGATCGGGGGCATCGCCGAGACCCAGGAGATGCTCGACTACTGCGGCCAGCACGGCATCGTGTCGGACATCGAGATCATCCCGATCCAGCGGGTCAACGATGCGTACGAGCGCGTCCTCCGCGGCGACGTGCGGTACCGATTCGTGATCGACATCGCGAGCCTGGGGCAGGCGTAGAGCGGCCACAACCCAGCACGAAGCCCCGGCCGATCGCTCGGCCGGGGCTTCGAGTTTCAGGACTTCAGGAGACTGCGACTACTGGCCGAGCTTGCGCCCTGCCGCGGTCGCGGTCGCACCGACCAGGCCCAGGCCCATGAGGATCCAGGCGGACGGCTCCGGAACCGCGGGCGCGGGGGTCTTGGTGGTGCCGATGGTCACCACGGCGCCGGTCGGCGGGCTCCCGATCTCGAACGGGTTCATGCCCGCGCCCCACGTCGAGAAGCCGGCGTGGAAGGACTGGCCCCAGTTGGAGAGCGTGGCCAGCGTGAGGCCGCTGTACAGGCCGCTCGCGTTGCCGTCCACGGTGATGGCGTCGATGGTCTCGCTGGTCAGCCCGCCGTAGGCAGTGATGCCCCAGGCGGACGGCAGGTAGCCGAACGGGCTGGCATCGTAGACCGGGAACGCCAGGATACCGCAGTTGACGTCCGAGCCCGCGAAGAGGACCGCCCGGTCAAAGAACGACTTGGCAGCCGCAACGCCCGCAACCGAGTGATAGTCGGCATCGTGACCGGGGAAGATCATGTTGCCCGTGATGCCGGCCGCGAGGACCCCGCTGTTCAGACCGGACATGTCAAACCCGCCGGCCGACCAGCCGACGACCAGCGCCTTGTGGGAGGCCAGGTCACCGGCAGTGACCGGGTTGGAAGCGTCACGGACGTCGAAGCTGAACCCGCTGGCGGTCATTGCGGCCTGGATCACGTCCTGGCTGCCGCCGGAATCGTACACGAGGTAAGGGGCAGCCGACGCAAGGCCGGCCCAGGCGATCAACGCCATACCGACAATCAGGAGTTTCTTCATATGGGTGTGTCCTTTCGGCGAGGGAGCGCTGGGCCCGCGGAGAGCGGGCCCAAGCAGGCTGCGGGACAGCGGACGGCCGCGCCGAACCCGTGGATTTCAAGACAGTACCGCAACCTCGAACCCGAGACAAGATAATTGAGCACGCGGCAGAGTTGATACTGGGGCGTCATGCGCGCATGGATGCAGCGGCGCGGCGCGGGATGGGTCGGAGAATCCGGTGGCCGAGTCCGCGTCCGGCCGGGAGGCCCCCAACCGTCGCTCCCGCCCCGGATCCCCCCAACAGAAAGCCCCGGCCGACGAATCGGCCGGGGCCCTGTATTTCGGATCTTCGAGAGGTTACTGCCCGATCTTCCTGCCCGCGACGACCGCGCCGGCCAGCCCCAGGCCCATGAGCATCCAGGCCGACGGCTCGGGAACCGGAGGCGCAGGAGTCTTGGTGGTGCCGATGGTCACGACGGTCCGCTCCGGCGGGCTGCCGATCTCGAACGGGTTCATGCCCGGTCCCCACTGCGTGAAGCCGGCGTGGAACGACTGTCCCCAGTTGGAGAGCGTGGCCAGCGTGAGGCCGCTGTACAGCCCGCTGGCGTCGCCTTCGGCGGTGATCGCGTCAATGGTCTCACTCGTGAGGCCGCCGAACGAGCTGATGCCCCAGGACGCCGGCATGTAGCCAAACGGGCTGGAGCTGTAAACCGGGAAGGCCAGGATGCCGCAGTTGACGTCTGAGCCCGCGAAGATGACCGCGCGAGTCATGAACGACTGCGCAGCGGCAACGCCAGCGACCGTGTGATAGTCGGCGTCGTGACCGGTGAAGACCATGTTGCCGGTGATGCCGGATTCGAGCACCGAACTGTTGAGCCCGGACATGTCGAAGCCGCTGGCGGACCAGCCGACCACCAGGGCCCTGTGGCTGGCCAGGTCGCCGGCGGTGACCGGGTTGGAGGCGTCGCGGACATCGAAGCTGAAGCCGCAGGCCGTCATGGCGGCCTGGATCACGTCCTGGCTGCCACCGGAATCGTAGACCAGGTAGGGGCTGGCTCCGACGGTGCCCACGCTCACAAGCAGGAGCACCGCGGCCAGCAGGAGCTTGCCCTTCATAATGAGTCTCCTCTCGATAAGGGATACACGGGCACGCCGGAAGCGGGTCCCTCCGCGGGACTGCGGAGGAGCCGACGGTCTCGCGGTTCCCAGCGAACCCTGTGACGATATCACGGTCTCATAAGCGAGTCAATCCAGGCCCAGACCCGGGCATCAGCCATCGCGGTCCGCTCACGCAAACCGTTGCCACGAAAGACTATGGGCTGGACGTGGCGACCGTGCGCCGACGCTTCCGGCGCGGAATGCGCTTCACGCGAAGCCGAATACGAGCGGGAACGCGGCCACCACGAAGACCGCCCAGAAGGAGTAGACGGGGAGATACGACGTCTGCCACCGCTCGAGGGCGCTGAATGGCGCCCGACCCCGCAGGAAGCGGGCGTAGAGCCACGCCGACCAGCCGAGATTGACGAGCAGGACCAGATTCTCGCCCAGCGCCGCGGTGCGATTCGGCGTGAAGCCGAAGTCCGAGATCCGGGCCGCGATGGCCGCCAGGGCGACCACGTCCACCACGAGCGCGCTCACGACGAGGGTCAGATGGAGGAGATCGAAGGGGCCGGGTGGCGCGAGCGGATCCCGCGCGGAAACGGAGTACAGCAGGAGCCCGAGCACGACAGCGAGCAGCAGATCGAAGCCGATCAGGACCTCCCGCCGGAGGTCAATTCCGCGGCTCGTCCAGATCATCGTCGCCAGGAACACCACCAGGACCACGGTGAAGAGCGGTGCGAAGATCCGTGTGAGCACGGGGGCCATGTTCTCGATCACGCCCTGCTTCATTTCGACGAGCCAGGATGCGATGAGTACCGCACCCATCGCGCCGCAGGGCATCAGCCACTGCACGATGAACCCCTCCGCCCGGAGGCCGATGGCCTTGAACATCTCCGCCGTGAACATCGCCAGGACTCCGCCGCCCAGCGCGATCAGGACGTAGTAGATGAACAACTCGCCCGAGAATCGAATGAAGTTCATGCGCTCATCCGAGTCCCGCCAGCGGAAGCCGGCATAGGCCAGGCCCACCACCAGCCACAGGGCGATGGGCAGGTGGATCACCGCCAGGCGGAACGTGTCGCCCCGGGGCCCAAACGGATAGAGGTTCACCAACAGGGCGGTCGCGGCGAAAGGAATGAGCAGCCGCACCAGGCCCGCGGCGCCCAGGTCCCGCTTCCAGGCCAGGTAGGCGGTCAGGATCGGGAGAACGAAGAAGCCCACGTTGCGTGCATAGAAATTCTGTTTGTCTGCCGCGAAGTGGATGCCGAAGAGCTCCGGGAGCTTGATGGCAATGGCGGCCGCCACCGCGAGAGCCAGGACCACGATCGGTTCGGCCCGCAGCGGCTTCCCGCCGGAGCCGTCCGCGCCGAGCACGAGCTGCCGCCACATCCGTTCGGAGTGCTCCCGGGCGAATTCACGGGACAGGGCGTTCAGGCTGCCGATCCGCTTCACCGCGACCAGGAAGGCCTCGTCGGCATCCAGGCCGGCGCCGGTGAGCGCCTCGATCTGATCCCGCAGATGTCCCTCGAGCTCCTCGACATCGGGGCCCGCGATGGCCTTGCCGCGGGCGACGAATGTCCGCCACTCCGCGATCTGGCGTTCGAGCACTTCAGCGTCCACGCTCATTCGATCAGAGTCCTTCAGGGCAAGGGGTCGGGAGCCGTCCGCACGGCCAGGAGGGACCAGACGTTTCGCAACGCGGCGTCCACGGCTTCCCACTGCCGTCGCTCCGCGGCGAGCTGTTCCCTTCCCTGCGGCGTGATCCGGTAGTACTTGCGCTGCCGCCCGATCTCCGACTTCTGCCA
>JACRLI010000023.1:0-5287 GCA_016235265.1 Candidatus Eisenbacteria bacterium | reverse complement strand
CCACTTCCCCGCGATGTAGCCGAGCCGTTCGAGCCGGTGCAGCACCGGGTAGAGCATGCCGTCGCTCCACTCCATCCGCCCGGCCGAGAGCTCGCTCACCCGCTTAAGAATGGCATAGCCGTAGCTGTCACGCCGGGCGAGGATCGCCAGGATGAGGGGCGTGGCCGAAGCGGCGACGCGATCCTTGTTGATGTCCATACGTTGCTCTACCATACATGACGCTGCTATGTATGTCAAGCGGGATGCGCCATGCCAAAGAACCGCCCCCCCCGAGAGACGGCTCCTGGAAATGGCTTCCCGGACGTCAATAGACTCGGTTCATGCGTGTTCAGGCGTGTTCAGGGGCGGGTTCAGGCGCGTTGCAGCCCCGATCTCGGCGGGCGTATACTCTTTCGCGCGAACCCGGAGCGCCTTGATACGGGCTTGGAGCGGTGAGTGTCCCCGCCGAGAGCTCCCATCAGCAGGGCCCTTTTGGCGCCGTCGTCCGACGGGCCGCGGGAGGAAGCATGAGATGCGCGAACAGGATCGCGTTGGTCGGGGTATTCGTGCTCACCCTGACCGCTGTCCAGGCTTCAGCGGTACCCATTACCTACACCTGGTGGGGCAATGGAAGTGGGGTTCTCGGAAACTCCTCCTTCACCAACGCTCTCGTAACGTTCAACTACTCCGCGGACACTGACGAGACCCTGGATTATGGCGGTCTCTCCCCCTACTACAACGAAGCCGGAACCGGGACAGTAACCATAGACGGATTGGGTGCTGCGACCCTCACGGACCCCCACATGGCGGCGATCTGGACGACGGACACGGGTTATATCCTGTTGGGATACTTGGAGGGGCCTTCCGGACCGGAATTCGCGATCGCAGTTGACGGTTACGTTCTCCCGGGCTGGAACTTCCTCTCGCCCGTCGGCCCCGCGACAGGGAGAATCTTCCTTTCTCGCGAGGCGCGGTTCGGGACGACGCGGGGCGATTTCTACTGGGATTCGAGCATGTCCACCGATCCCACCGATCCCTCGACGTTCTTCACATTCCAAGCGACGACCGGCGGACCGCTTGTGCCAGAACCGGCGTCCGTGCTGTTGCTTGGCGCCGGATTGGGGGCACTTGCGCTGTGGAAGGGGCGCCGCTAGTCGGTGACGTCATCGGTTATTCGGGACGCGCGAGCTTCATCCCAGAGGAAGGCGGCACCATGAAGGCAATGCGAGGATTCACCGCGGTGTCGGCCGCAATTCTGGCGTGTCTGCTTCCGCGGGAAGCCGGCGCCGTTGTGACCGTGTATTTCAACCCGAGTCAAGTGGCCACGCTCGTGGAAAACGGCACGACCTGGGACACGTTCAGCTGCGAAGGCTACGTGTTCACCTGCACCCGCGACAAACTGTTCACGGGGGGAGGTACAAATCCCATTGGGCGGCCGATCCGGGTGCAATGGCCCGACGGCATCGAAGCGCAATACGTCACGGCCGGCCCGAACCCGACCAAGGCCCAGATCCTCGTCCGGCGAGTGGACGGCGGCATCTTCGACCTGACTTCGTTCACCGCGAAGCTGTTGGCCAATGCGGGGGCCGGTCGCGCGATCGAAATCGTCCCGCTCCTGAACGGCGCGGAACCGCTCAACGACCCTCTCTATTTCGACGTCTCAGGGAACTACGGGATGGAGTTCTCCTACGACACGTCGCCGAATCCCCTCGGCTCGACCGCCGGTCTCGTCAACTACGACGCCTACAAGATCAACCTGACCCTGGACTACTCCCTGACCGCCCTGACACTCACTGACCCATCTGCCACTGCCGTTTACCCCGATCCGCGGACGCTCACCACCTCTCGAATCCTGCTGTCGCCCAATCCCGCCGGCAGTCGGGTGCAGATCAGACTGAGCGACGCTTCGTCCGTCGAGGAGCGACTGATCTCCGTCTTCTCCGCCACAGGATCCCGCGTATGCTCCCTCATGCTCGATCCCTCTGGCCGGGCGACTTGGAACCTCCGCGACGACAACGGTTGCCCCGTCGCGGCGGGCGTCTATTTCATGGGAATGAAATCGGCGGCCCGCGTACTCGAGTCTCCGCGCGTGGTGATCGTGAGGTGATGGAGCGAAAGAACCCCGAGGGCCTTGGCCTCCGGGGTTCTCCGTAAGCAGGAAGAACGCGGAAATCCGCATTCTTCACGATGGCTCGGCAGGATCACCTCGAGAACCCCATCGTTCCACATCAACGGAGCAGCGTCAGCCTCATGCTCAGCGTGCGGCCCTCGGCTTCCAACCGCACCAGGTACAGCCCCGCCGACACGGGGGCTCCGGAACCGTCCCGCCCGTCCCAGCGCCCCGCGTGCTCCCCGGTCCCCCGCACGCCCCGCACCAGCTCCCGCACCCGACGGCCCGTCACGTCGTACACGCCCAGGCGCACCTCGCCCTCCCGCGACAGCGAAAAGGCCATCGCGGCGCTCCCCCGCGCCGGGTTGGGCGCCGGCCGGCTCAACCACAGGACCGCCGCGCCGGGGCCCGGCGCGTCCCCCGCCTGCTGCGGCGTGAGCAGCGCATAGCCGCTCAGGTTGCCGTGCGCGTCCACCGCGCACAGCTTGTAGTAGTGACTGCCGGCGACCACATCCACGTAGCCGGTGTCGGGCTTCTCCACCACCAGGTTTCCGGCACCGGGCACGAAGCCCGGGCTGTCCCCGCGGTGCACCCGGTAGGACGCCAGGTCGTGCTCGGTGTTGCCGCCCCAGTGGAGGGCGGTGGCCGAGCCGGAGTAGTGGCCCGCGAACGGGGCCGGCACGGCGGGGACCAGGTTGTCCACCGAGTAGCCCGAATCCGGCTGCGAGGCCCAGTAGCCCGGGACCCAGGCGTGGTACGCCTCCACCATGAACGCGGTGTAGGGATTGGCCGCCCCGGTGGAGTCCTGGAAGGTCCCGGCCACGAACGTGTACCAGGCGTCACCGCGGGCGGCTACCTCACCCACGCCCTCCCAGTACGTCACCCCGGCCTGGTCCCGCCGGAACCGGAAGATCCCCGGAGCCACCTGCGTCGCGGCGCCGCGCTCCGCCCACCGCCCCCCGCGCGCAACGGCCATGGCCGCCGCGCCCTCCGTCACCCGGCGCCAGATGCCGTAGGCGCCGATCCACAGCTTGGGAAGGGTGTCGGCGGGGCTGGCGTTCCACTTGATCCGCACCTGGCCGCCCTGGTCGCCGGCCACATCGCGCACCGAGACGATCACCGGCTCCTCGCCGGCCAGGCGCCCCAGGCGGTCCACCCGCTGCGCGTAGATGTCGTGAACGCCGCTGCGCGGGTCCTGCCAGGCGACGATCGCCCCGCCGGAGCCGTCGGTGCACGACGCCGGGGACTGCTGCGCGCCGGTGGCGGTGCACAACGCCACTCCGTTGGCGCTCCACTGGGGCGTGCCGGTGGCATCGATCCTTCGGGCGTAGACGTCGCTGGTCCCGCCGCGCGGGTCCTGCCAGCCAATGATCGCGCCGCCCACGCCGTCCGCGACGATGGTCTGCGCAACCTGGTCGCCGGTGGCGGTGCACAACGCCACTCCGTTGGCGGTCCACTGGGCCGTCCCCGAGGCGTCCACGCGGCGCGTGTAGATGTCCTTATTCCCGTCGCGGGAGTCCTGCCAGGCGACGATGGCGCCACCCGCACCATCGGCGCAGGCGACCGGGGAGCCCTGGCTGCCGGTGGCGGAGCACACGACCACACCCGAGGCCGTCCACTGCAGCACGCCCGCCGCGCTCAGGCGCTGGGCGTAGATGTTGAGGTTGCTGGAGCGGGTCTCCTCCCAGGTCACGATCATGCCGCCCGCGCCGTCGGGGGCGACGGCGGGGTAGTTCTGAACGTTGGCGTTGTTGCAGGCCATCACCCCGTTCGCGGTCCACTGCGCCACCCCGGCCGCGCTCATCCGCTGGAGGTAGATGCTCGAGCCGGTGCGGCCATCCTGCCAGGCCAGGATCGCCCCGCCGGCGCCATCCGGCACGCTGACCGCCGCGGTCTGGTCGCCCGTCGCGCTGCAAACGACCACGCCGTCCGTAGTCCACTGCGGCAGCCCGGTGGCGGATACGCGCTGCGCGTAAAGGTCCGTGAAGCTGCCGGGACGGAAATCCTGCCACGCCGCGATCGCGCCGCCCCAGCCGTCGGAGCACAGGATTACCGACTGCTGGGCGTTGGCCGCCACGCACAGCGCGACCCCGTTCGCGATCCACTGGGGCGCTCCCGAGGCGTCCACACGCTGGGCGTAGATGTCGTAGGAGCCGCCGCGGGAGTCCTGCCAGGCGAGGATCGCCCCGCCCGTGCCATCGGAGACGATCACCGGAAGCCGCTGGTGGCCTGTGGCGGTGCAGAGGGCCACGCCGTTGGCCGTCCACTGCGGGACCCCGGCCGCGTTCACCCGCTGCACGTAGATGTCGTCGTTTGCGCCGCGCGAGTCGTACCAGGCGACGATCGCCCCGCCGGTGCCGTCCGGGCAGGTCACGGGGCCCTGCTGGACCCCGGTCGCGGCGCACACCGAAACGTTGACGGTGGAACTCGAGGACCAGCCGGCCCGGGCTTCGGACGCCGGGATCAGCAGGAACACGCCGATCAGGCCGACGGAAAGGAGGAGAGACGAGCGGTGTCGCATGACGGCGGCCCTCTCCATGCGTGCGGAGGCACTGCGGCGGCCGGGCCAGGAAGTCCTGGCCGTCGCCCCCGGTCCCCCCGCCGCGCACGCGGACGGCCTCAAGGGGACGCGCGGAACGAGCGTCAAGGAACATATCACTCTGGCGCATATGATGTAAAGTCGATGACGACAGGCCGTGGCGGGAAGCGCCCATTGGAGAGAGGAATTGCGAAGCTCCGGAGGTGGCCTGGCGGCCGGGTCGCGGTCTTGCGGGTGATCGCGCGGCGGTTTGAAAGCGGAGGGTCGCGCCAAGGGCGCGACCTCACGATGGCTCCCCGGACGTCACAGATTTCGAACCCGGCGGGAGAAATCGCCTGAGGTCTGGTTCGGATCATGCACGCCACCCAAGTCAGTCCAGAGGCACTCGAGAAGGCGTGGGCGCCTCGGGCCGCAGAGACAATCTGTCTACGAAATCGGACCAAGGCCAAGACCGAGAGCTTCGGGGCGAGGTCGCCGGGATCGTCCACCACGTCCATTCGCGAGTACGCGACGGCAACCGAAGGTGTGCGATTCTTAGTTGGAAATTGAAACGGCTCCAACCTCTGTGCTTTGATGGCGTTGCGAAGCGTCCATCAGGCGCAGACGAAAGGAGCCGTAGATGGGTAGTGTCATTCGTCGGGTTCGGAAGCGCAAGCGTT
>JACRLI010000022.1 GCA_016235265.1 Candidatus Eisenbacteria bacterium | reverse complement strand
GCGCTCGCGCCCGAGCAGCGCCATCACGTCGAAGATGCCCGGCCCGATCTTCTTTCCCGAGAGCGCGTAGCGCGCCACGTTGATGACGTCGCCCGCCTTCACTCCCAGCTCCTCGGCGATGGAGCGCACCGGGGGCTCCAGCCCCGCCACCGTGAACGACTCGAACGTGGCCAGCACGCCCTCCAGCTTCCCTAGAATGGCGGCGGCGGACGGGCGGCCCGCCATGGCTTTGAGGATCTCCGGCGTCAGCTGGATCTCCGCATGCAGCAGGAAGTCGGCGTACTCCGGAAACTGCGTGGTGAGCTTGAGCCGCTCTCCGAGGGAATCCACGATGCGCCCGAGCCACGCCTCGCGCTCCACGCTCTCCCCCGCCTGCCACAGGCCCTGCTCCAGCAGGTGCGCGCGCACCAGCGCGGTGCGCTCCGGCAGCGGCAGCGCCTTCATGTACTCGCCGTTCATCCAGTACAGCTTGTCCATGTTGAAGATGGACGGGCTCTTGTTGACGCGGTCGAAGTCGAATTTCTCCACCAGCTCCGAGGGGCCGAAGATCTCCTGCGTGCCGTCCCAGGCCCAGCCCAGCAGCGCCAGGAAATTGCGCATCGCCTCCGGCAGGTAGCCCAGCTTGCCGTAGTCGCCCACCGCCACGGCCCCGTGGCGCTTGCTCAGCTTCACCCCGTCGGCGCCCAGGATCATCGGCAGATGCCCGAAGCGCGGCTCGGGGCAGCCCAGCGCGCGGTACATCATGATCTGCCGGGGGGTGTTGGACACGTGGTCGTCGCCGCGCACCACGTGGCTGATGCGCATCGCCGCGTCGTCCACCACGCAGGCGAAGTTGTACACCGGCAGGCCGTTGCTGCGGTAGATGATGAAGTCGTCGAAGTTCGCGTTGTCGAACTCCAGGCGGCCCTTGATCAGGTCGTCCCAGCCGCTCTCCCCCGGCTCGGTCACGAAGCGCAGGGCGCGCGGGCGGCCTTCGGCCGCGCGCGCCCTGCGCTGCTCCGCGGTGAGGTTCATGCAGGTGCGGTCGTAGCGGTAGGGGCGCTTCTCCGCCTCGGCCTGCTTGCGCTTCGCGGCCACCTCCTCGGGCGTGCAGTCGCACCAGTAGGCCCGCCCCATGGCCACCAGGCGCTCGGCCTCGGCGCGGTACGTCTCGCGCCGCTCGGACTGGAAGTACGGGCCGCACCCTCCGCCCACCTGCGGGCCCTCGTCCCAGGTCAGCCCCAGCCACTCCATGCCCTCCAGGATGGCGCGCACCGACTCGAGGTTGGAGCGCTCGGCGTCGGTATCCTCCACGCGCAGGATGAACGCCCCGCCGTGGTGGCGCGCGAACAGCCAGTTGAACAGCGCGGTGCGCGCGCCGCCGACGTGGAGGTAGCCGGTGGGGCTGGGGGCGAATCGGACACGGACTTCGGGCATGCGGAGACTCCTCGGAGCGGGCGGGTGGGACGACGGGTGAAGCGGAAAGGATACGGCCCGCCCCCGCGCGCGTCAAACGCGGGGACGGGCCGCAATCACCGGCGGAGCATGGATCGGGGGCGGGGCGCCCCCCGGAGCCCTACTTCACCATCAGGATCTTCCGCGTCAGCGCCTCGCTGCCCACGGTCAGCCGGTAGAAGTACACCCCGGACGCCACGCGCGAACCGGACTGGTCGCTGCCGTCCCAGTCCACGCTGTAGGTGCCCGGCGCCTTCGCCCCGTCCGCCAGCGTGCGCAGCACCCGGCCGGCCACGTCGTGCACCGTGAGGCGCACCCGGCCGGCGGCGGCGCCCTTCGCACCCGCGGGCACCTGGAACCGGATGGCCGTGGTGCCGCGGAACGGGTTGGGTGTGTTCTGGAACAGGGCCACGCGGGCCGGCAGGAAGCGCTCGGGCAGCTGGCGGACCAGCGGCCCGGTGAGCGCCTCGCGCTGGCCGTTCACCAGGGTCTCCAGGATGTACGCGTACACGTGGCCGCCGCGCACGTCGCCGTCCAGGTAGGCCGGGTGGCCGTCGGCGTCGGTGATGGGCGTGTCGTTCACCTTCACGAAGTCCACCGGGATGGTCGAGAGCGCAGCCGCCTGGGGCGAAGCGTCCGGCACCTCGCCGGCCGCGGCCTCCTCGCGCCGGTAGACGTTCCACGACAGCCGGCCGCCGGCCGCGGGAGGCGTCTCCCAGGCGAGGCGGATGCCCTCGGCGCCGGCCGAAGCCTCCAGCATCACGCCTTCCACCGCGGTGATGATGTTCGGATTGAGATAATAGCCGGTGTGCTGGTCGTCGTGCCGGAACATGGGCCACGGGGCGCGCGCGCGGTTGAAGCCACCGGGGTAGTCCCACACGTACACGTTCTTGTCCCAGCTGGGCAGGATGATGTTCGACTGGCCGGTGTTGGTCAGGTCCCACGCCGCGGGCGTGCCGCGGATCTCGCCGCCCACGCGGATCGGGAAGCCCGCCAGCACGGTGCCGTCGTGGTTGAACCCGTAGAAGAACGCGTCCTCCGCCCCCTGCAGGATCTCCATCTGGGTGTCGCCGTCGATGTCGGCCACGATCGGCGATGTCTCCGCCGTGCCGGCGAACGCCGCGTAGGCCGCCGCGTAGCGCACGCTGGTCCAGCCGGGCAGGTTGGCCCCGTTGCGGTCCAGCACGCGGATGTAGCCGTTGGTGGTGGCCTCGACCACGTCCAGGTAGCCGTCGCCGTTCACGTCCGCCAGCGCCGGGGACGGGCTGCGGCTGGTGCCGCTGAGCGTCATCGCCACCGCCCAGCCGGGCTTGGTGGTGCCGGAATCGGAGACGCAGTAGAGGAAGTTGGAATTGGAGGGGAACACCACCTCGTTGTGCCCGTCGAGGTCCAGGTCGGCCACCGCGGCGGAACCGGTGACTGGCGCTCCGACACTGATGGGCCAGCCCCGGCACTCGGTGCCGTTGTACTTGACGGCGTGCATCTTGGCGTCGCTGCTGCCGATGATGATGTCCAGCCGCCCGTCGCGGTCCAGGTCGGCCAGCGCCACGGAGCCGTAGGTGTACGACGCCCCGGTGAGCACCTTGATCGGGCCGCTGGTGGAGACGTTGCCGTCGCCGTTGAAGACCTCGGTCCCGTTGGGGTGCCACGCGTAGACGTAGCCTCCGCAGGCCACCACGACCTCGGGCTTGCCGTCGCCGTCAATGTCTCCGATGGCGGGCGAGCCGAACGGGAAGCCGCCCAGCAACCGGTGTGGCCAGCCCGGCTTCACGTTGCCGTCCTCGTCCCACACGATCACGTTGCTGGAGTCCTGGGTCAGCCCCACGATGCAGAACTTGCCGTCCTGGAACAGGTCGGCGACGGTGATCGAAGCCGGATAGCCGAACCCCCGCGGGAGCCACACGCCCGAGGTGAGCGGCAGGCCGTCGCCGTCCCGGAGCTCGGTGCCGTCGGGGTGCCAGGCGTAGATGGCGTCGGAGCCGATGAAGACATCCAGCTGGCCGCTGGGCTGGTGCGTGAAATTCACCAGCACCGGTGAGCCCGCCATTTCCTTGGTGGTCGGGATCGGCCACCCGTTGTGGTAGGGCGGGTTGGTGCTGGCGCTCACCACGCTGGACGCCACCCCCTCGTTGCCGCCCGAGTCCGCGGCGGTGACGTAGTAGTAGTAGGGCGTGAGCGGCGCCAGGCCGGAGTCGTTGTAGTACGAGCTGCGGGTGGTGATGCGCGGGTTCACCCGCGCGTAGGGCCCGCCGGATGCGGTGGAACGGTAGAGGTAGTAGCCCGCCACCGTGGTGGAGTCGGGCGAGGCGGTCCAGGTGAGCGCGATGGAGCTGTGCGAGCCGAGCGCGGCCAGGTTCCCGATCGCACCGGGCGCCTTGAGGTCGAAGTTGAACGTGTCGGCCTCGCCGTTGGCGTCGGTCAGGAACAGGTAGAAGCGGCTCAGCGCCGTGGCCTGGCCCTGGAAGCGGAACTCCTTCGTGCCGATCCAGCTCGCGCCCGGCGCCAGGTTCCCGTAGGAGGACACCGAGTCCAGCGGCGTGAAGCCGCCGGCCACCGGGCGCACCGTGCCGGTGAGCCCGCGGAACGCACCGCTGCCCAGGTTGCGCAGCGTGATCTTGAGCAGCGTGTAGTGCGTCGGACCGGAAACCGAGTCCACCCAGGTGTGCGCGTAGTGCTCGGGCACCGGGGCGGACACGGGCAGCGTGAAGTAGTCGTCCCGCGAGTCGCCGGCCAGGTCGGTGAGGTGCAGCGAGAAGGGGACCTTGAGGCCGTCGCGGAGCCCGCGCGAGAAGCTGACCGCGTAGGCGCCGGTGCCGGGCGCGCTGGAGTGCGCGCCGATACTCCCGTAGCCCACCGTGTTCGACGTGACCGTCACTCCCGGCTGCGCGGTGGACAGCGTGCCCACCACCCCGTTGGCCACGCCGCTCCCGTTGTTGCCCACCGTGATCCCCAGCTGGACGCTCTCACCGGCGTCCGCCAGGCCGTTGCTGTTCCCGCTCTCGGGCGGGGTGGTGCCGTCGGAGACCGACTTGCTGCCGGAGTAGTCGTAGAGATAGGCGCTGCCGCGTCCCACTACCGTTGCGGTGCCCATGTAGGGCAGGTGGTTGCGCTTGGTGGCGGTGACGTTGAACGAGCCGGTGTTGTCGGGCTGGAACGGCAGGGTGACCTGGCCCGCGGCGTCCGTGTAGCCGGCCTGCAGGTCGTCCCCCGGCTTCTGGACGCACACCAGCACGCTTTCGGCGGGCGAACCGCCGGAGGTGACACTGACCGTGTAGCCCGGGTCGCCCATCACGAAGCTGGCCGGGGCCGTCACGCTCAGCGTGCTCGCCGGGCGCAGCCGCAGCCGCAGCGACGGGTCGCCCAGCATGATGAATGCGAACTGCGTCCAGCGGTCGGGGTTGTCCGACTCGGTGACGGCCACGAAGGGCAGCTTACACAGCGCCATCGCCTCGCCGATCTCGCCGGTGCTGTCGCTGTTCACCAGGCCCACGAAGTTGTCCAGATAGGCCTTGCTCACCGCCGGGAACGCCTCGCGCGTGGAGCCCCAGAAGGCGAAGGCGCCACCCGAGGGGGCGGTGACCGAGGCCGCGCCGATGCAGTCGAAATCAATGGCCCCGGAGGTGCAGTCGATCGAGATCAGGAACGAGTAGCGCGGACCGTTGGTGAGCGCGCGCAGGTCTCCGTTGACCAGCGAACCGGCCCCCACCGACATGGTGTTGCGGAACCCGTGGCCCACGTGCAGCACGAAGTTGTAGCCCGCGTTGAGCGAGTCGATCACCGCCTGGCGGGTCTCGTAGATGCTGCCCGGGTAGTTGATCGGGTCGTTGTTCTCATACAGCTTCACGATCTGGTTGTAGGCGGGCAGCGAGTCGGCCACGCTCTCCGACAGCACCGCGCCGTCGTAGAGGATCCCGGCGCCGGGGGTGTAGTCCGAGGGAAACAGCACCTCGGAGAACAGCAGCGCCTTGTTCAGGTACGCCTGCGGCGGGTTCCGGTCGTAGGTGAGCGTCTTGTTCACGAAGATCGTGGCCTCGGTCGAGTTGAGGATCGGCGCGCGGCCGACGTACACCTCGGGGTAGAAGTCCACGCTGTCGCCGGGAGCCAGCGAATCGAAGTACGCCTCGCCAAAGACCGAGTTCGAGTTGTAGTTCCAGTTGCCGTCCAGGTTGCCGTAGTACATGTCGGCGGGCACCGGCGCGTCCTGCAGCAGCTGGCTGTAGGCGTAGCGCGGCGGCACGATCTGGCCGGTGCCGCCGATCAGGGCCCACTGGGTTCCCTGGTAGCGGTACGCGTCCTTAAGGTACAGGCGGATCTTCTCGGGCAGGTCCACCCCCTGCGGGTACTGCGCCTGGACTTGGGACAGGGTCACGATGGCGGAACTGACGCCCTGGCGGGTCTTCCAGTCCGCCAGCGGCTGGAAGGCGGGCACCAGCGAGTCGGCGGTCACGATCACGTAGGCGGCCTCGCGGCCGAAGGGTCCGGGGTACTCGCCCGCCGCCATCGGGAAGAGCCCGCCACGCGCGGGGCGCGCGTTGGGCCGGGGCGTGTAGGGCAGTCCCAGGGAGCCCAGTGCGCGTGCCACCGCCTGCTCGGTGCGCTCGGTGCGCCGGACCCGCTCCAGGGGCCGGGCCGCGGCATTCTCTTCGTAGTTCACGATCAGGCGGAAGCGCGTGATGAGCCGGATGCGGCCCTCGTTCGGGAGGTATTGCACCGGGCGCACGGCCACGGTGGCGAGCGAGTGACCCTGCAGCGCGCCCCGCTGGAGCCGGTCATAGGGCACCCCCGGGAACCACCCGGCTTCGTCCGGCGCGATGGCCGCGGCGGCGCTCGCGACGCCGGCGACCTTCCGGCCCTCCCCGGTGATCCACGCATCCATCTTCGCCAGCTTGGCCCGCGCGGGCACATCGATGACCTCGAGCGGGATCACCTTCCACGAGGTGACCCGGGCGCCCGCGGGCACTTCCACGGTGATGCAGCCGGTGGGCAGCTCGGGCTCGCCGGGGAGCGCGCGGTTGGGAGCCCCGCGTAGCGCCACGTGCGCCTCGCCGTCCTTCTCCCACACCTTCAGGTCGCGGAGCATGAAGCGCGTCTCGCGCGAGACCGTGCCCGACGCCAGCGCGGGTGCCGAGGCAACCGCGAGCAGCACGAGCATGGCGAGCAGCGGGGACGATTTCTGGAAGGCGTGGGTGATGCGCGTCATGAAGTCTCTCCTGTCCGGGTGCAACCCCGCGCAGCGATCTGGTTCGAGAGCCAGGAAAAGACGGCTGGAAGTCCCCCGTCGATTCGACGGCTGGGGGCCGCGGGCCCGGGACGTTTCTTGTAGGAGGCATGAAACAGCAGTGCAGGCTCCTGTCGGCGATCCCGCCCACGGAGCGAACCCACACGAAAAAATATAACATCAAATGCCGGAAATGTCAATGTTTATTGACTTTGCGGGCGGCTGCCCATACCCTCCCGGGCATGCAGACCACCCCGTCCGGCCCCAAGTCCGCGCGGCAGGAGCTTTTCGAAATACTGCTCGAGCGGTCCCTTTTGAGGGGCGATTTTGTGCTGGCCTCGGGTCGGCGGTCCTCGTTCTACCTGGACGTCCGGCGCACCAGCCTCCACCCCCGGGGCTCGTGGCTGATCTCCCGCCTCCTCTTGGATGCCATCCGGCCCACGGAGGCGCGCGCAACCGGCGGTCTGACCCTGGGAGCCGACCCGCTGGCGTGCGCCCTGGCCGCGCTCTCCAGCGAGTGGGGCCACCCGCTGCCGGCCTTCCTGGTCCGGAAGAAGGTGAAAGAGCACGGAACCGGGGCGCGCGTCGAGGGCGGGCTGGAGCCGGGCACGCCGGTGGCACTCCTGGAGGACGTGGTCACCAGCGGCGGCTCGGCGCTGGAGGCGGCCGAGGCGGTGCGCGAGCTGGGTTGCCCCATCGTGGGGGTGTGGGCCGTGGTGGACCGCGAACAGGGCGGACGGGAGGCGCTGGTGGCCGCCGGGCTGCCGCTGCAGGCGCTGTTCACGGCGCGGGAGCTGCTGGCCGCCGCGGGGGTCCAGCCGTGAGCGGGGACGTGCGCGGCGAGGTGCGCGAGACGTGCGAGCGCTGCGGCGCCGTGGTGAAGACGTGGCAGCGGCCCGGGGTGAGCGTGGACATGCTGATCGAGCACCAGGGCAGGCTGGTGCTGGTGTACCGCAGGAACGAGCCCGTGAACTGGGCGCTGCCGGGCGGCTACGTGACCTACGGCGAGAAGATCGAGGATTCCGCGCGGCGCGAGGCCATGGAGGAGACGGGCCTGGAGCTGGTGGACCTGGAGCAGTTCCACGTGTACTCGGACCCGGGCCGCGATCCCCGGCAGCACTCCATCACCACGGTGTTCCTGGCGCAGGGCCGCGGCACGCTGTGCGCGGGCGACGACGCGGCGAAGGCGGAGCTGTTCGAGGCCGCCACCGGAGTTCCCCATCCGCTGGCGTTCGACCACAGCCGGATCGTGCGGGACTACGTGGAGTACAAGGCCACGGGGCGGCGGCCGCGGGGTTGAGGCGGGACGCTTCCCGCCGTGCGGGTCACGATCCCTTTCCTCCGGCGGGCCGCCCGGCCCGTCACTACTTCACCAGCAGCATCTTCCGCGTCAGCACCTCTCCCCCGGCCGCCAGCCTGCAGAAGTAGATCCCCGAGGCGGCCCGCGCGCCGCCTGACTCCGTCCCGTCCCACGTGCGGGTGTAGGTGCCCGGAGCCAGGGCGCCGTCGGCCAGCGTGCGCACCAGCCGCCCGGAGGCGTCGTGCACCGTGAGGCGGACGGCGCCCGTCCCCGCCGCCCCGCGAGCCCGCACGGGGAGCTGGAAGCGGATCGTGGTGGCGCCGCGGCACGGGTTGGGCCGGTTCTGGAACAGGGCCGCGTGCGAGGGCAACGCCGGGCCGCCCGCGGCGGCGGTGACTCCGCCGGGATCGGCGTACAGCCCGGTGTGCATGTCGTCGTGCCGGAACATGGGCCACGGCGCGCGGGCAGGGCTGAAGCCACCGGGGTAGTCCCACACGTACACGAACTTGTCCCAGCACGAGAGCACGATGCTGGCCTGGCCGGTGTTGCCCAGGTCCCACACCGCCGGCGAGCTGCGGATCTCCCCTCCCACGCGCAGGGGGAAGCCGCCCAGCACCGTCCCGTCCGCGCGGAAACCGTACAGCATGGCGTCTTCGGCGCCCTCCAGGATTTCGAGACTGCCGTCGCCGTCCAGGTCCGCCACCACCGGCGAGGACTCCGAGGTGCCGGCGTACGACGCGTACGCGGTCGCGTAGCGGACGTTGCCCCAACCCGGGAGATCGTGGCCCAGGTGGTCCAGCGCGCGCAGGTGTCCGTCGGTGGTGGCCTCGATCACATCCAGGTAGCCGTCGCCGTCCAGGTCCGCCAGCGCGGGCGAGGGACTGCGGCTGGTCCGGTCCAGCGCCATCGGCACCGCCCAGCCCGGCTTCTCGGTGCCCGAGTCGCTCACGCAGTACAGGAAGTTCGAGTTGGACGGGAACACCACCTCGTAGTGCCCGTCGAGGTCCAGGTCCGCCACCGCGGCCGAACCGGTGACCGGGGCGCCCGCGACGAGGGGCCAGCCGCGGCACTCGGTGCCGTCGTGGCGAATGGCGTGCATCCGCGCGTCGGACCCTCCCAGGATGATGTCCAGCCTGCCGTCGCCGTCGAGATCCGCGAGCGCCGGCGAGCCGTAGAGGTAGCTTCCCCCGATCTGGCGGATCACCCCCTGCGTGGACGGATTGTGGTCGCCGTCGGCCAGCTCCGAGCCGTCCGCGTGCCACGCGTACACCTGGCCGCCACAGCCCAGCGCGATGTCGGGATGGCCGTCGCCATCGATGTCGCCGATGGCCGGGGAGCCGAACGGGAAGCCCGACAGCACCCGCCGTGGCCAGCCGGGGGCCACGCGGCCGTACTCGTCCCACACGAACACCAGTCCCGAGTCCTGGCTCATGCCCACCACCGCGTACTGGCCGTCCTGGAACAGGTCGGCCACGGCGATCGAAGAGGCGTAGATCCCCCGCGGCACCCACGGCCCGTCGGGCGGGCCCACCCAACCGCGCGGCGGCTGCTCCCCTCCGTCCGCGCGCCACGCGCGCACCCCGTCGGTCCCCACCAGGATCTCCTGCGAGCCGTCCGGCGAATGGTCCAGGTTCACCAGAACCGGGGAGCCGGCCATCTCCTTGCCGGTCATCACCGGCCAGCCCGGCCGGTAGGGCGGATTGGTGCTGACGCTGGCCATGGCGGACGGAACGCTCTCGTTGGCGCCGGAGTCCACGGCGGTCACCTGGTAGTAGTAGGTCGTGAGCGGGGCCAGCCCGGCGTCGTTGAAGTAGGTGGTTCGCCCGGTGATCCGCGGGTTCGAGCGGGTGAAGGGACCGGCGGGATCGGTGGACCGGTAGATGTAGTAGCCCGCGATGGGAGCCGGGTCCGCCGGGGGATACCAGGTCAGCGTGATCGAGGTGTTGGAGCCCTGCGCCGCGAGGCCGCTCACCGGTCCGGGGGGCTCCAGGGAGAATCCAAGGGTGTCGGCCCAGCCGTATGCATCGGAGAGCAGCAGCCGGAAGCGGCTGGCCCCGGTGGCCTGCCCCGCGTACCGGAACTGTCCCGTGCCGGCCGAGCTGGCGCCCACCGCCAGGCTCCCGTAAGCGCTCACGGAGTCCATGGGCGAAAGCGCGGAGGACTCCGGCAGCACCTTCGCGACGAGTCCGTGGAAGGGCCCGCCCCCCAGGTTGCGCAGCGTGACGCGCAGCAGGGTGAAGTGATCCGCCCCCGCCACCGAGTCGGTCCACGAGTGGGCGTAGTGCTCCACCGCGGGCGCTCGCACCGTGGCGGTGAAGTAGTCACTGCGGATGTCGTCGGTGATGTCGGTGAGGCGCAGCGTGAACGGCACCTTCAGCCCGTCGCGCAGGCTCCTCGAGAAGCGAACCAGGTAGGCGCCGTTCCCGGGGGCCGTGGCGTGCGCGGGAATCGCACCGTAGTTCACCATGCTCGAGAGCACCGACACGCCCGCCGTGGTGGAGAGCAGGATGCCGGTCGCGCCGGCGGCCGCGAGATCGCCGCCGTTCGCCACCGGAACGCGCACCTGCACCGTCTCGCCCGCGTCCACGGCACCGTCCCCGTTGCCGTTCTGCGGGACCAGGGTGCCGTCCAGGATGGTCTTGACCGGCGAAGCGTCGTAGAGGTACGCCGGGCCCCGCGGCGCCACGGTTCCCGAGCCCATGTGGGGCAGGAAGTTGCGCCGGGTGGCGGTCAGCTCGAACCCGCCGGTGGAGTCAGGCTGGAAGGCCAGCGTGACCTGGCCGGATGCGTCTGTGTATCCCGCGCGCAGGTCGTCGCCGGGCTTGCGCACGCACACCAGCGCGCTCTCCACCGGCGCACCGCCGGAGGTGACCAGGACCGCGTATCCCGGGTCCCCGAGCACGAACGTGGACGGCGCGGTGACGGTCATCTCGCTGGGCGCGCGCAGGCGGAGCCGCAGGCCGGGATCTCCCAGCAGCACGAACGCGAACTGGGTCCAGCGGTCCGGGTCGTCGGTGTCCGACACCGGGATGAACGGCACCTTGCACAGCGCCAGCGCCTCGCCCAGCTCGCCCACGCTGTCGCGGTTGACGGTGTTGAAGAAGTTGTCCACGTAGGCCTTGCTGACCTGCGGGAAGTCCTCCCGGGTGGAGCCCCAGAAGGCGAAGGCGCCGCCGTGGGGCGCGGTCACCGAGGCCGCCGCGATGCAGTCGAAGTCGAAGGCCGCCGCGGTGCAGTCCAGCGCCACCAGGAAACTGTTGCGCGGCCCGTTGGTCAGCGCGCGCATGTCCGCGTTGATCAGCGAGCCGGCGCCCACCGACATGGTGTTGCGGTAGCCGTGGCCGCAATCCACCGCGATGTTGTAGCCGACCCCCAGGGAATCAAACACCGCCTGGCGCGTCTCCGGCAGCGAGCCCGGGTACTGTTCCTGGTCGTTGTTCTCGTACAGCCGCGCCACGCGCGTCCACGGCGGCAGGCGGTCCGCCACGTCCTGGGCCAGCAGCGCACCGTCGTAGAGGATCGGCTCGCCGGCGACCCAGTCCACCGGGAACACCACCTCCGCGAACAACAGCGTCCGCTCCAGGTAGTCGCGCGGCGGGTCCTGGTCGTAGGCCAGCGTCTTGGCCACGAACACCGCGGCTTCGGCGGTGTTGAGGATCGGCGCGCGGCCCACGTAGACCTCCGGGTACAGGTCCACCCCGTCGCCGGGCGCGAAGGAGTCCGCGAACGCCTCGGCGAACAGCGAGTTGGCGTTGGCGTTCCAGTTGCCGTCGAGATTGCTGTAGTACATGTCCGTGGGCACCGGCGCGTCGTGCTGCAGCAGGCTGAAGGCGTACCGCGGCGGGATGAGCTGCCCGGTCCCGCCCAGCAGCAGCCACTGCGTGCCGTTATAGAGGTAGGCGTCCCGCACGCACAACCGGATCTTCTCCGGCAGGTCCACTCCCTGCGGATAGCGCGCCTGGACCTGGGAGAAGGTCACGATCCCGGCGCTGATGCCCTGGCGGGTCTTCCAGTCGGCCAGCGGCTGAAACGTGGCCGCGAGCGAGTCGGGCGTGACGATCAGGTAGGCGGCCTCGCGGCCCAGCGGGCCGGGGTACTCGCCGGCGGCAAAGGGCCGGACACGGGCGGGATCGGAGCCGGCAGCCGGCTCGAACGGCAGCCCCAACGCCCCCAGCGCGCGGCGGGCGGCGGCCTCCGTGGCCCCGGTGGTCCGCACCCGCCGCAGGGGCCGCGGGCCGTCGGCCTCCTCGTAGCTCACGCGAAGCCGGAACCCGGTGATCAGCCGCACCCGCTCTTCGGCGGCGAGGCACTGCACCGGGCGCACCGCCACGCTCGCGATCGCGTGACCCTGCAGGAACCCGGTCTTCAACTCGCCGTAGGGGCGTTCGGGGAACCAGGTGTCGCCGCGGGGCTGCGGGCGGATCCCGGCCGGGCCTCGCACCAGTTCGCCGCTGCCGGTGCGCCAGCCATCCAGGAGCGCCAGCCGGGCGCGCGCAGGGAGATCAACGACCTCAAGCGGAATCACCTGCCAGCCGGTCACCCGTGCGCCGGGCGGCAACTCCACCGCCAGCGTGGCAACCGGCAGCTCCGGCTCGCCGGCGCGGCCCCGGTTGAAGGTCCCGGCCAGCGCCACCCGCGCACCGCCCGCCGGGCCGAGCAGCTTCAGGTCGCGGAGGTGGAACCGAGCCTGGCGCTCGGCCAGTCCGGCTCCCGCCGCCGGCGCGGCGCCGGCGACCAGGCAGACCAGGCAGACCAGGGCAAGCAGCAGGGCCGACGCCACTTGGGGCGATCGGCCCGCGCGCGCGGTGAGGGGCAGGCAGTGCATGAGTCTCGCGCAGTTGGGGTCTTGTCCCGGGGGATACTGTGAACCGATATTGATGAATTATACCATGGATTCCCGAATCGCGCCGCCCCTTATCGACGCATGAGCAGCGCCAGGCCTGCTCACCGTCCGATCCAGAAGACAGCTATCCCGGCGACGAGGGTCGTCACCAATGTGAAGGGCAGCGCCATCCACAACATCCGTCCGTATCCGAGTCCGATCATGGGCGCGACCCGGGAAGTGAGAAGGTACAGGAAAGCCGCCTGGCCGTTTGGTGTGGACATGCTCGGAATCCCTGTGCCCATCATCACCGCCACGGACTGTGCCTCGAAGAGGGCATTGCTGGAGAGACCGGCCTCGAACGCCGCTTTCAGCACCTTCATGTAGATGGCCGCGACGAAGACATTGTCGCTGACCGCGGACAGCGCCCCATTGGTGACGAAGATCATGAGCACCTGCTGCTGCGGCTTCATGGTCAGCGCCCACTCGATCATCGGCTTGAACAGGTCCAGCGTGCCGATCATGGCCACCAGCACATAGAACACGACCAGCAGCGAGGCGAAGGGCAATCCGGGCATGAATGCCTGGGCTACGCTGCGCTCGTCCGTGATTCCGCCGAGCGCAGATACGATTACGATGACGGCCAGCCCGATCAGGCCGATCTCGGCCACATGGAATGCCAGCGCCACCACCATCAGCAAGCCCACGATCGCCTGCGTGACGACCAGGAAACGGTGATGCGGCGTTCGGTCCGCGGCCAGCCGGCGATCCTCGTCCTGCAGAGCCCGGCGCACGCTTGTCGGCAGCTCCGCTCCGTAGCCAAACCACTTCAGCTTCGTGACCACCAGGCACGTGGCGAAACCGGCGAGGAGCGTCGGAATCGAGGCGGGCGCCACCTTTGCTGCGAACTCCATGAATGACCAGCCGACCTCTCTGCCGACGATGATGTTCTGGGGCTCGCCCACCAGCGTACAGACTCCGCCGATCGTCGTTCCAATGGCTCCAGTCATGAGCAGGCTGCGCAGGAACGTCCGGAAACCCTCCAGGTCCTTGAGGTGGGGTGCATCCACGTTGAGGTCTGTCAGGTCGGAGTCGTGGCCGTGTCCCACCTTCGAGGCAACCCGGTGATAGACTTCGTAGAAGCCCGTAGATACCGCCACAAGGACGGCCAGGATGGTCAGCGCATCCAGGAAGGCCGACAGCACGGACACCGCGATGATAGTGACCAGATTGAGCACGACACGCGAGCGGATGCTGAGCAGGACGTGGTTGATCATGCGGAACAGCATTTCGCGCAGGAAGTAGACGCCGGCCACCATGAAGATGACGAGCAGCAGGACCGGCAGCCCATGCTCCACCTCCCGATACGCAGACCGTGTGTCGGTAAGCCCCAGGAGCACGGCCTGAAGGGCCAGCAGCCCCCCCGGCTGAAGTGGGAAGCACTTCAGGGCCATGGCCAGCGTGAATATGAACTCGACAAGGATGAGCCAACCGGTCGCCACCGGACCGAACACGGCGCGGACGCAGAAGTTCAGCAGCAGGCAGGCCACGATCGCGAGCTTATACCAGTTCGGTGCGTGGCCCAGGAAGCTGCTGGCCATTACGCGCCCGTGACCGCCCATCCGAAACTTCACCTTGATCATCGCACTCCCCGGCTCGAAACTCCGATCGAATCGTACGCTCCGGCCACCCCATCGAAACTTACCCCCTGAATAACGGTCCGTCGCGCCAGCGCAGACACCGCCACGGCCAGATAGTCCCGCGTCTCCCTAGGCAGCAGGAACCGCCGGAGCACATGCTTGCGGCCCGCGACACCCAGTCGGCGGCGCAGGCCCGGGTACTCCAGCAAACGGAGAATCTGATAGGCGGCACCATCCACGGAATGGACCAGCATACCGGTCCTGCCATGGAGAACCTGCAGAGGGATTCCTCCGACTGCCGAAGCGACCACCGCGCGCTCCTTCCACAGGGCCTCAGAGACCGTCAGGGCGAAACCCTCCCGCAGCGACTTCTGGAGCACCACCGCAGACTCCCTCTGAATGGCGTTGATCATGACGTTGGAGTCGTTGGGTAGGTCCAGGATGGTCACGTCCGGCACGTTTCGGGCGGCCTCGCGGGTCTCCGCAAGAACCGCGGCACCCTCGGGATCGTCGTCCGCACTTCCACCAACCAGCACTAGATGCGCCCTCGTCTTGCGCCTGACGCGGGCGAACGCCTGCACCACACCAACCGGGTCTTTCAGGCGGTCAAAACGGGATACCTGGGAAACCAGGGGGGTGCGGCCGTGCACTCCCAGCCCCTTGAGCGCCTCCTCCGTCTCCTCGCGCGAAAGCTCACGGTTCTTGTCCGCGAACGGATCGATCGAGGGCGGCGCCACGTACGACGGAATGGCCAGCTGCTGCACGAACTCGGAGGCCGAGAAGATCGTCGCGTCATGCCGGAGCACTTCGGGCTCCAGGAACCGCCAAACCTCCGGGTCGGGCCCTGATAGGTCGATATGGCAGCGCCAGATCCACGTCTGGCCAGGCCGACGCCGCAGCGCCGCAAGCCCGGCCGGCTGGGGGTCGTGGATCATGATGATGTCGCCGTCCAGCTTCAGCCGCCCAGCCTCGAGCTCCGTGCGCCGGGCATATGCCTCGCGCATCTCCCGGGTGAGCTCGACGCGGCGGCCGTGCAGCCCGTTGTGGATGGCTTTGGTCACCTCGAAGAACGCGTCGTCCCCGCCCATCACTTCCCACTCTACGTCCACGTCCAACGCGCGCAGCAGCTCGACCATCCGGCGCAGGATCTCCGCCACACCTCCCCCGACGGCGGTCGAATTCACCATGACCAACCGCCGCCCGCGCAGCACCCGCGCGAGCTGCTCCAGCACGTGGAGGTCTGCCCCGTCCACCAGGCCCCGGTAGCGCTCCAGAAGCGAGGTCGTCGCGTTCACTTGGGCTCCGCATCCCGGCGCCACCCGCGCACCAAGCGCGTCATCACGTCACGCGCCTCCCCCCTGCGTGCCGCCTCCGGCTCCCCGGCCTTGGCCACCAGCCGGGCCGGGATGGAGCGCTGACGCCAGCGCCGCAGCAGGGAACGCCTCGCCGCGTGCAGGCCCGCGCGCGAGGATTGGACTTCCCGGGCCACGCGCGCATGGCGCTCGGCCCCGGACTCCTCCAGCCACGCGACCAGGTCACCGGCCGATTCCGTTGAGAATTCCGCTGCCTCATGGAAATGGAAGAGGAAACCCTCGTCGTCCAGCGCCTCGACACACTCGATCATCTCGTAGGCATCCCGAGCTGCCAGCCCCGAGCGCACAGCGAGCGTGTGCCAGCGGTGAAGCCGAAGGCCCAGCTCGAGCGGCGCCTCCCGGCGGGCCCGGTCGTCGCGGCACAGGTCGTCCAGCACGGACACCAGGGCCTCCCGCAGCGACTCGAGCCCCTGCCCACTCGACACCGACGCGAATTCCAGGCGCTCGGCCGCCTCAGGATGCAGCAGAACATGCTCGCACCAGTGAGCGAAGTCGTGCGGGGGCGGTTCGTCCGCCCCGGGGTCGCGCAGCAGGGGTTCGTACGCGTGATAGAACAGGCTGCGCGGTTCCGCCTGCCGGATCCCCTCGCGAAGCTCAAGGAGATTCCTGGCTACCGCACCCGTAGGCTCGACCAGGTACACAACGCTGGAGAACTCGAACGCCGCGAGCATCACTCGCTCTCTGTGCCGGTCCGCGATCGCGCTGAGCCTCCCTGCCCATCCAGGGAGCGCAGGTACTCGATCAGCAGGTCGCGCGCCAGGTCACGGCAACCCAGGCCGAATGCCAGCCCGGCTGCAAGCCCGACGGCCGCGACCAGGATCAGCCCCACCCCGACCACCAACTGCGCGGCCAGACCCAGTTGCTCCAGAGCCAGCAGGCCGGCGAAGACCAGGACGGCGGCAGACCCCAGTTGCGCGCCGACCGCCGGGCGCATCCAGCCCATCCCCCGCAACGCGGAACGGATCACGACCCCGACCAGGACCGCCGCGAGCACTCCTCCGAGAGCGACGAACGAGGCCACCACGATGCGCGGCAGCACCTCCGCCAGCCGCTGGCCCACGGCATCCCGCACGTGGATCCCCACGAGGTCCAGCGACACCATCATAGCCAGCAGCATGATTCCCCAGAACACGATCCAGCCGGCTGTGGTGGATGCCTCCAGACTCCCGGCCAGCGAGGACTGGCCGAGAATTCGCCGGACGACGTGGTTGAACCGCAGCTTGCGCAGCAGCCACTGCACCAGTGCCAGACACACGCGGGCCAGCAGCCAGCCGACCGCGAGGACCACCAGCGCCAGGCCGACGTTGGTGGCGGCATCCCTCACCCCGGTGCCCAGCCAGCCCAGCCGATCGCCCAGCGGGGCCGGTGTGGACGCACCCACTGCAAGCAAAACGCTTTTCAAGGGTCACCTCGCTTCATGAGGACCGGGCCCGAGCCTCCGGATGGACTCCAGGAGCTCCTTCGCCCAGTCATAAATCGTGTGTCGGTGCAGCCTCTCGCGCAGTGCCGCCATGCGCGCTCGCGAAGTCTCGGGTGGCCCGCTGAGTACCTGATGGAACGCATCCGCCAGCGCATCCGCGTCGTACGGGTTGACCAGCACCGCTTCCTGCAGCTCCCGGGCCGCACCGGTGAACGGGCTCAGAATGAGCGCCCCGCCCAGGTCGCTGCGCGCAGCGACGTATTCCTTGGCCACCAGGTTCATCCCGTCGTGCAGTGACGTGACGGCGGCGAAGTCACCCAGACGGTACCGGGCGATCACGTCCGCGAAGTCGAAATCCCCCTTGAGGAAATGCACCACCGGGTCGTCCGGAGATCCGAACTCCGCGTTCAGCGCGCGGACCTGCTCATCCAGCCGCTCCGTGAGCCGGCGGTACTCGTCGAGCATCACCCTGCTGGGCACGCCCAGTTGGATGAACTTGAGGCGCCCCCGCCATTCCGGGTGCTTCTCAAAGAGCCGACGCAACGCGGTCATGCGCTCGGGGATGCCCTTCGTGTAGTCCAGGCGATCCACCCCCAGCCCGACGAGATGCCCACCGACACCTAGGCGCTCCCGCCAGCGTGCCGTGGCCCGAAGGCACTCGGGGCTCTCCGCCTGGGCGGCGATCCCATCGATGTCAGTGCTGATTGGGAACGCCCGCACCTTGGTGAGGTGCCCGCGCCGCTCCACGGACATCCGGGCCAGGTCTACCCGCGCCTCCAGCTCCGCGGACACCGTGTCCAGGAAGTTCATCCCGTGGTACCGGAGGTGAAAACCGAGCAGGTCGTTGGCCAGCAGGCCCTCGAGGAAGGGGGTCTTCCATGGGAGGATCCGGAAGATCTCCGGGTTGGGCCACGGAATGTGCCAAAACAGTCCCACCGGGATGTCGGGACGCTCCTCCTTGATGAATTTCGCGCACAGCCCGAGGTGATAGTCCTGGAGCAGCACCACCGCCCGCGTCGATCCCGCCACACCCAACACCGCCTGGGCGAACTTGCGGTTCACCGCCTCGTACTGGTTCCAGTCCGAGAGCTCGAATCGAGGCCGGACGTAGGCCACGTGGCACAGCGGCCACAGCGCGCCGTTCGAGAATCCGGAATAGTACCCATCCTGTTCCTCCTGGCTCAGCCACGTCCGCGCCAGCGTGTAGGCTGGGGCATCCACGGGAACGCGAACCCGCCCGGCGGAATCGGACTGCTCAAGATCGGCATCGCCGGACCCGTGCGCCACCCAAACACCCCCGGTGGCGCGCAGGACGGCGTCGAGCGCGACCACCAGCCCGCCGGGGTTGCGTAGCACACGAACTCCATCTCCAGACCGGACATGAGAATAGGGCTCGCGGTTGGAGACGATAATCAGGCGCCGGCCGGATAAGGCCTCCTCGGCCCAAGCACGCAACAGAACCGCGTCGAAATGGCCCGTCAGCGGACGGTGCAGGAACTGACGCTTCACGGCCTGGCTGAGCGCGCCCTGCACGCGCTCGAGGACCCCGGGATTGGCGCCCGCGCCGCGAGGCTCATTCCGGTCGTTCATGCCGCGCCTCCGTTCTCCTCACGGTCGGTGCTCGCAAACAAGCCCGGTGCGCCCTCAGGCCTCCGGCCGCCAGCCGAAGGAACGTAGCCAGCTCGCCGATGTCGGCCAGGTGGAACTCCGCCTCGGGCGGAGCGTCCCCCCCAACACCGAGGGCAATCCCACCGAGCACCTGCACCTCGCGCATCGCCTCGGCGTCGTTCTCGTCGTCTCCGGCGTAGAGCAATATATCGTACTCCGACCTCTCCCAGCGCTCCAGCAGCGCGCGCAGGCCGCGCTCCTTGCCCGCCCCAGCCGGAGCCCACTCCAGCGTCTGCCGGCACCTCATCCATCCTGACTTCGCAGCGGCGCGGGCGGGATTGCCGGGTAGAGTCCGCAGGCGGCGCTCAAGTTCCACGCGGCTGCCTTGCCGGAGGTTTCGCAGATGCACCGCCAGGGCAGCGGGTTTGATCTCCAGCCAGCTGCCGGGGTAGTCCACTAGCACACCTTGGATTGCTGCGCTCCAGAACGGATCCACCTCACCGAAACTGGGGAGCGTCAACTCCTGGTCGTCAACCCGCAACTCCAAGCCCTGGCTGGCCACAAGATCGACCCCGGCCACCCCCACGCGCTCCTCCAGGTCGTGCAGGCCCCGACTGCTCACGATGGCGACCCGCGCCCCAGGATCCCGGGCCAGCGTTTCCACGGCGTTGCGCACGTGTTCGTCCATGCGCGCGAGGTGTGGATGCTCGACGAAGGGGGCCAATGTCCCGTCGAAGTCGAGGCCAACCAGCAGCCGATGGCCCTCCTCAGCGCTGACGCGGATCCGCCTGATCGTGTCTGAGAGATTGCGCACCTCCGACCTCCTCTGGCGCATTCAGCAACGGAGTACGGCCGCCACGCAACCACCTCCAAGGAACTCCGTTGGCGGAAAGCCGAAGACGTCTCCGACCTTTGTTATCGTCCTCGGGCTCTCAGGGCAGCTGGGACTGCGCCGAAGGCAACCAACTCTGTGGGCACTCCAAGGCTCCGCTTGCGAACCGCTTGAGGACGCAGGCACATCCGTACCCACCCAGTGTCCCGATGCGGAGAGCATAGCTGCCCGACCCATATGGGTGCGATGCAATTCGGGGGCTGTTGGTGTGATCATCGGTGGGCACGTACAGGATCTCTGCACACGCTGCTCCAATCCTCCGAAACTTCCGGGTGAAGGGGGCCCTCGGAAGTCGGAAGACTCATTCTGGGGCACAGGTGCTCCCGGCCTGCGGTTGGAGGCAGGCATTCATTCCTGACCTGCCTGGACTACTTCACACACTTCCTCACCCAGCACGTGATGCGCGGTCCGCCCCGGAAATAGCCCAGGAACTCGTGCCCCGCGGAATGGCACCATGCGGGCACGTCAATGATCACGCCCGGGTCGGTGGCGCGGATCTCGAGCACTTCGCCCGCCGCGACGGTGACCATGCGCTCGGTCGCGCGCGCGATGGGGATGGGGCAGAACAGCCCCTCCACCGCCAGCACGTGGTCGGCGCGCACGGCATCACAGGAGTCGAGACGCAAGCTCGTACTCCCCGCGCGGCGCCACGTCCAGCTCGCGGGACTCGCCGCTCCGGCGCGAGGCCAGCACCCGCACTTTCGGCTCCCGCTTGCCGTCGCAGTAGCGGGCCGCGATGCGCGCGCACTCCAGCAACTGCTCAGCGGTGGGCTCGCCGTCCAGCAGCGTCAGCGGGCCGGGGTGGTCGGGGGTGCCCAGCAGCCACCGCTCTCCGCGCCACATCTCGAGGAACTTGTTCTCGCCCTCGTTGCGGCCCACGATCAGCTTGAGCCCCGGCGCCAGCCTCAGGTGCCGGCCCAGCTTGAGCATCACGTACTCCTCGGGCTGGATGGACTCCGGGTCGCGGTGCGCGTAGAGGTCGCGCAGGCGCCGCCCGAAGTTGGCGTCCACCAGCGAGCAGCAGCCCCCGGCGGGCTGCGGGTACTCGCCGATCTGGAACTGGTCCGCCAGCTCGATCTGGGCCCGGCGGCTGCGCCCCGAGATGTTCATCAGCTGCTCGCGGTCCACCCAGCCTTCCTTCTCCGGGATCGTCGGCGGCAGCAACCGGGCGGACAGCGGGCGCAACACCAGCCCCTCCAGCCCGGCCTCGCGCTCGATGAGCTGCAGCGCGCGCAGGTGCTGGGTCATGGGGCGCTGGCCCAGCACCTCACCGGTGAACACGAACTTCGCGCCGATCTCGTCCATGAGCGTGCGCGCGCGGCGGAGCATGAAGATGCGGCAGTCGATGCACGGGTTCATCGCCGAGCCATAGCCGTAACGGGGCTGTGTCACCACCGGCAGGTAGTCCTTCGAGACATCCACCACCCGCACCGGGATCCGCTCGTGCGCGCCGGCGCGCAGCGCCTCGTTGCGGTACGGCGTGCCATTCTTGTTGGCCGTCTGGCCCAGCGCCCGGTGGGCGTCGGTGAGACAGAAGCCCGTGTGGAAGTTCACCGCTTCGACCTCGATCCCCTGCGCCTTGATCAGGTGCAGCGCCAGGGATGAATCGAGGCCGCCGGAGAGCATGGCGAGGGCCTTGATCGGCTCGCGTTCGGTCATGTGGGGCTCTTTCAGAGATGTGGGCGACTCGGGACGGCCGCCCCCGGAAGGATGCGTGTACCGGGGACCGCGTCGGGAAATGTGTGGATATGGTACGGCTCCCCGGGCGGGCCCGTCAATGGACACCCCCCCACCCACCGCGCTACCCTGACGCTCCCGTCCCGGCACGCCGCCGGGACACCCGTTCCAGCACGGAGGCATCGGCGAACGTGACCCACAAGCAACGGGCGGCCGGCCCCTGGGCCGCGCCCACCACCCGCCTCACCTCCCTGGACTTCCTGCGCGGCGTGGCCGCCCTCTCCGTGGTGGCCCACCACGCCATCAACTTCGGCTGGGGCCAGAACATGCCCATGCACCTGGGCTGGTTCCGGGCGCTCCACGCGGTGGTGGATCGCGGCGACCTGGGCGTGCCGCTGTTCTTCGTGATTTCCGGATTCTGCATCCACATGCGCTGGGCCCGCCGCTTCGCGGAGACAGGGGTGGGCGATTCGGACTTCGCCGGCTTCTGGAAGCGGCGCATCCACCGCCTGTATCCCCCCTACTTCTTCATGCTGCTGATCAGCACCGCGCTGCTGCTGACCGCGGTGTGGATGGGCCGCCAGACGCCCCTGGTGACCCGCTACCCCGAGCCCCGCCTGCCGTGGATCGCGTGGGACTTCGTGAGCCACGTGTTCATGCTGCACGGGCTCCACCCGCTTTTCGACCTGGGCGGCGGCAATCCCCCGTTCTGGACGCTGGCGCGCGAGGAGTACTTCTACGCGCTGTACTTCGTGCTGCTGGCGTGGCGGAGGCCGCGCGGCGTGGGCGGCGCGGTGATGGCGAGCCTGGTGCTGGGCATCCTCTTCCCCGCAGCGATCGCCCCGCTGCTCATGCGCGTGCCGGGCGGAGCCGAGTGGTGGACGCTGGTGCGCACCTCCGCGTTCTCCCTGTGGATCCAGTGGACGCTGGGGATGCTGGCGGTGGAGGGGTACTTCGGGCTGGTGAAGCTCCCCCGCATCTGCTCGGCGCCCTGGCTGGTGCCCGTGTGGGCGGCGCTGGCGCTGCTGGCGGAATCGCGCTTCCCGGTGGCCGGCCCCGCCCCGGTGCCCTCGCTCTCCCCCGCGCTGTGGGGCATGACCTTCTTCACGCTGCTCAATTACTGCGTGCGGCTGGAGCGCGGGGGCCGCTGGCCCTCCGGCCGCGTGGTCGCCTGGCTGACGCGGGCCGGCATCTTCTCGTACTCGCTCTACCTGGTGCACGTCCCCGCAAGGGCGGTGATGAAGCAGCTCCTGGGACCGCTGGCGGCCACCCACAACCCGTACCTGTACCTGGCGCTGGCCGTGGCGCTGGCGGTGGGAGGCTACTTCGCCGGCAAGGCCTACTTCCTGGCGGTGGAAAGCAGGTTCCTCAACACGCGCCCCTCGACAGCGACAAGGAAGTCGTAGCAGCCCGGTGGGCAGTCGTGCCTGCCGGAGCGGCGCCGCGATGAAGTCCGGTCACGCAGGCCCGCCCCGCATACGACGAGGGAGGACGTCCCGGACGTCCTCCCTCGTTCGCTGTCGGTCCACCGGCCGGCGGCCAGACCGGCCGGCAGGCAGACATGTTGCCGGAAATTAGCGGCGGCGCAGGGCGACCACGCCCAGCAGGCCCAGGCCCAGCAGGCCGAGGGTCGACGGCTCGGGGATGGGGTCCTTCGAGCGGGCGTTCGGGCGCTGCGCCAGCAGGAACGGCTGGTTGTGCTGGTTGTCGCGCAGGCCGAAGCTCATGAGGTCGGTGCCACCGAGGCCGCCGACGGAGCCGTCGAAGAAGTCGATGAAGTCACGGGCGTCGGTCAGCTCGTCGGAGAACACCGAGGCGAACGCGCCGGAGGTGCGGGGGATTCCCGAACCCTGGGCGAAGCTCAGTCCGTCGTAATCGTTCGAGGTGGAGAACCGCTCCGGCACGAAGGCCGGGTACGGCTGCGGGTCCAGGTCGTCGTTGCTGCCGGGGCCGTCGAACGGGTCCAGCAGCTCGTTGGCGAAGCGGGTCCAAGTGAGGCCGGTGTTGTTGGTGATGTGCTTGTACACCACGTAGTCGGCGCCGGTCACCAGGTCGTCGAGCATGACGAACCCAAAGCCCACCGAGCCCCAGGTCTCGTAAAGGTCGATGCGGTTGCCATCCACCGTGTAGTCGAACGAGGTGATGCCGACGTTGGCCGGCGCGTACAGCGAGGCGGTCACGGCAAACGTGGTGCCGGCGCTGCCCGTGATGGCGATGACAGCCAGCAGTGCGAGAGCGAGAGCCTTTTTCATTGGAGACTTCTCCTACCCCAAGGGGGCGCTGGCGGCGGGACGCCGCGTGGGACATGGTCCGCGTCGCTCGATCCGGCCGGGACCGGCGGGAAACACAGACTGTTGCGTTCAGTTGACATAAACATTCTATCAGATTACGGCCGGGCATGACAAGCGGATTTTCTGCGTCACTATTCTCAACAGTCACATAGTACGTTGCGGCCATTGACTTTACAAGATTGAATCGTTGCGCCATGCGGCCGCCTGTGGTAGCTTCGCCGCTCGGACTTCTTCGAGACAAGGGGGGACTGCCGTGAACTGGATGCTCCTCGTGGCGCTGGGGGCGGGAGTGGGTGCCACCGCCGGGTTCTTCGGGATCGGCGGGGGCATCATCGCCATCCCCGCGCTGGTCTACCTCTTCAAGTTTGGCCAGAAGGAGGCCCAGGGGACCTCGCTGATGATGATGGTGCCGCCCCTGGGCCTGGTGGCGGTGTACGAGTACTGGAAGCAGGGCTGCGTCGGCCCGAGAAACCTGCACGCCGCAGTGTTCCTGGCGGTGGGCTTCGTCGTGGGCTCACTGATCACCTCGTCGCTCATCGGGAAGGTCTCCGAGCCGCTGCTCCGAAAGGCCTTCGCGGTCTTCCTGTTCCTGGTGGCCGGAAGGATGTTCTTCGAGAAATGACCCCCCCGCGGGCGGACGACCGCCCCTGAACCGGAGGCACTCGTGAGCCAGGCATTCCGGGCGCTCTTCGGCCCGAAGGACCGCGACCGGCCGCTGCTGGTGGGCGTGGTGCACCTGCTGCCGCTCCCCGGGGCGCCGCGCCACCGCCCCGCCGCGGAGGGCCGCGGGGGCATGAACGCGGTGATCGAACACGCCCTGGCCGACGCGAGCTCGCTTCAGGCGGGAGGGGCGCGGGCGATCATCGTGGAGAACTTCGGTGACGAGCCGTTTCACGCCGACCGCGTGCCCCCGGTGACCACGGCCGCCATGGCCCGCGCGGTGGCGGAACTGCGGCGCGAGGCGCGCGTGCCCCTGGGCGTGAACGTGCTGCGCAGCGACGCGGAAGCCGCGCTGGGCATCGCCGCGGCCTGTGACGCCGACTTCATCCGGGTGAACGTGCACACCGGCGCAATGGTCACCGACCAGGGCCTGATCCAGGGCCGGGCGGCCGGGACGGTGCGGCTGCGGCGCGCCCTGGGCAGCGCCGCGCTGATCTTCGCGGACATCCTGGTGAAGCATGCCTCCCCCCTGGCGCCGCTAGAGCTGGAGCAGGCTGCCGAGGACACCTACCTGCGCGGGGCCGCCGACGCGCTGCTGGTCACCGGCTCGGGCACCGGCAAGCCGGCCTCCCTCGAGGATGCCGCCCGGGTGAGGGCCGCGCTGCCATCGGCGCCGCTGCTGGTGGCCAGCGGGGTCACGCTGGAGACCGCCGCGGCGTGGTTCGCGGCCTGCGACGGCGCGGTGGTGGGTACGTGGGTGAAGCGCGAGGGCGACGTCTCGAACCCGGTAGACGCGGAGCGGGTGAAGCAGCTGGTGGCCGCGGCCCGGGGCTGACCGTACAGTACACCGAACCCCGGGCGGCGGCTGGCCGCCACGGGCCGCGGGAAGCCAGGAAGTCGGCGGCCCCGCGATCCCCCATCATCCCCCGTCATCGAACCCGGAATCGGAGGAATCCATGAGACGTGTGATCCCGTTCCTGCTGCTGGCCGCCGTCGCGCTCCCGGTGGCCCTCCTTGCCGCCGACGTGTTCAGCCAGTACGAGATCGACAAGGACCAGGCGAAAGAGCACCTGTACTACGGCCTCGCGCGCGGCCTCAAGGGCGTGCCGGACGGGGCATCGGCCCTCAAGGCCATTCCCGCCGGCAGGCGCGCGGAGGTGGTGCGAGCCCTCGGCTCGTTCACGCGGGCCTACTTCGAGTCCGCCGAGTTCAAGACGCGCTACTCCCAGTACGTCGCCTCCGAGACCCCGCGCAAGCCGGTCCCGCCCCTGGACAACGCCGCCGGGGCCGAACAGGCCGACGCGAACGCCGCCAAGGCCATGAAGGCGATGAAGGACAACATGGCCAACATGCCGCCCGAGATGCAGGAGCAGATGAAGCAGGCCATGGCCCAGGTGAAGTCCAGCAAGGGCGCGGCGAAGGCCGACTACGACAAGCGGAAGGCGCGCTATGACAAGGAGCTGGCGGAGTACAACGCGAAGATGGCATCCGCGAAGATCCCGCCCGCCGATCCCAACGTGTCGCTGCGCAAGCGGCTCAGCGAGTTCCTGGCCACCACCGCGGACATCAACTTCGACGCCGAGCTCACCAAGGTGGGCTACAAGAAGCACTTCGCGGACAAGACCCTCGAGGCCAGGCCCGAGGAGTGGAAGATGTGGTACCGCGCGGGTCGCGAGGCCACCGGGGCGGCGCGCGAGTTCGCGCAGGAGTGGCTGAAGGACCTGCCGAAGGCGAAGTAGCGGCGCGCGGGGAGCTGGCGCGGGCCCGGTGCGGGTGTGGGATCGGCGCAGGCTGGCGCCCGGAGCGGACTGCGGGATCAGCGCAGGCGCAGGAAGCGGGTCACCTGGCGGCGGCCGGCTCCGCCGACCTCCAGGAAGTAGATTCCCGAGGCCGCCGGAACGCCCGAGCGCAGGCGCCCGCCCCACTCGAGCACCGGATCCCGGCCTGCCGCGGGGGCCTCGAGTCGCGCCGCCTCACGGCCGGCCACATCCAGCACCCGGGCTCGAAAGCCCGCCACCGCGGCCCACGAGGCGCCGAGTCGGAACCGCGCCGCGGCGCCCGGGGCCATGGGCATCGGGGTGACACGGTAGTCTTCGGCGCGCCCGGCGATGGCCGGGGACTTCGCCACCCCCCCGGGGGTCGCGGCCGAGTCGCGGTCCCCGGACGTCTTCGGCGCCGTCGCGGTGACACTCACTTCGAACGGCACCCGCGGTGACTCCGGGTCGTTGGACCGGATCTCGGAGCGGAACACCACGGTGCTGCCCTCGGCGATGTCGGTGGCGTCCACGTCCACGCGCACCCGGGCCGAGTCGTGCGCGGCGATCTTGAACAGGTCGATTCCCACCACCGAGATCCCCCACGCCACCCCGGGCGCGTCGAAGGGCGGCAGCGAACCGTCCAGTCTCGCGTCCCCGAGGTTGTGGATCCTGAAGAACCTCGAGGCGTTGGCGCCCGCGGAAACCTGCACCGCCAGCGAAGCCGGCGACACCATGATGGTGGGCGGCGCCTGCAGGGTCACCACCACGTCGTTGGAGACCGGCCCGCGCGTGTGGTAGCGGTCCAGCGCGCGCAGCGCCAGGTGCACCGTCCGCCGCGGCGGCAGCCCGGAGAAGACCACCGTGTCGCGCGAGCCACCGAACGCCGGCCGGCGCGCCACGACCACGGGCTGTGCGGTGTCGAATGAGGCTTCGCCCAGCGGAGCAGTGGACCAGCGCGCTTCGTAGGCGGCGGCGCGCCCGCGCCGGCCGTCCTCGCCGGGAGCGGTAAGCGTGCAGGTGGCGCGGTTCACTCCCAGCAGCAGCGGCGCCAGGTCCACGGCCCGCGCCGGCGGGAACGAGTCCCCCAGCGCCTCGTCCACCAGGTGCGCCAGGTCCAGGCGGCCGCCGGTCGCCACCTTGCCCGCCAGCCCCTCCACGGGTTTTACCGCGGCTGCCAGGGCATCCATCACCTGGCGGTAGTTCTCCCACGGCCGGAGTGTCCAGTACAGCGCCGCGGCCGCGGCCGCCTGCGGCGCGGCGAACGAGGTGCCGCTGGCCGCCTCGTAGCCTCCCCCCCGCTTCGTGGTCCAGATCTCGATGCCCGGCGCCGACAGCGTCACGCGGCTGCCGCGGCCGGAGAACAGCAACAGCGTGTCGGCCAGGTCGCTGGCCCCGACCACCACCAGGTTGTCGAGGTCGAAGGAAGCCGGGTACCTGGGGCTCACGTCCAGGTTGGCACCGTCGTTGCCTGCGGCCAGCACCGCCAGCGCGCCGCGGTCGCGCGCGTAGGCCAGCGCGTCGCGCAGCGGGGTGGAGAAGTCCTCCCCGGACACGCTGAGATTGAGGATGCGGGCGCCCGAGTCCACCGCGTACACCACCCCGGCGGCGATCTGCGTCCCGCTGCCCGTGCCCCGGGCACCGAGCACCTTCACGCTGAGCAGCTGGGTGCGCCACAGCACCCCGGCCACGCCGCGCCGGTTGTCGCCCAGCGCGCCGAGCACGCCGGCCACGCCGGTGCCGTGCCCGAAGTCGTCCGTCGGGTCGGGGGTGTTGGAGATGAAGTTCCACCCCAGGGTGTCGCCCGGGAACGGGTCCGCGGGTTCGCCGGGAGCCGGGGGCCGGCGCACCGGGCGGCGGAAGAGGTTGGTGCCGAGGTCGGGGTGCGCGAAGTCCGAGCCGGAATCCAGCACGCCGATCAGCAGGAAGCCGGAGTCGCGCACCCGATTCCAGGCCGGCTCCGCGCCGAGGTCGTGTCCGGCAGTGCCCGGCTGCAGCTGGCCGGAGTTGCGCAGGTGCCACTGGCGCGGGTAGAGCGAGTCGGAGGGCGCGATGGCCGCATGGAACAGCGCGTCCGGCTCGGCATAGCGGATCCCGGGCTCGTCCCGCAGCCGCGCGGCCCAGGAGCGCTCGGTGCCCGCGGGGACCTCGAGCACGACCGCGCCCAGCGGCGCCAGCCCGGCCTCCCGCGAGGGATCCGGGCGGGGCGCGGCCAGGCCCCAGGCGCGCGCCCGCGCCGCGAGGGGCGCGGAGCCGGCGCCCGATGCCAGGCCCACCACGACGCGGCCGGGCACGATCTCCGCGCGAACCGGCACGGCTGGCTGGCACAGGAGCGCCGGGAAGAGCAGCGAGCAGCGGAGCACGGCGCGGATCGCGGCGATCCGGGCGGCCATGGGCGGGCCTACCAGTGCCCCAGCAGCGAGGGGTCGGGCATCATGGAGGGGTCCCACGGATCGGCCAGCACGTCCACCTTGGCGGGGCCGGCGGTGACGCGCTCCACGACGGCGGTGATCTGCTCCACCAGCATGGGCCCGTAGGGACAGAAGGGCGTGGTGAGGATGAGGTCCACCTCGGTGGGGTGGCCGTCCATGCCGAGGCGCACCTCGCGGACCATGCCGAGGTCCACCACCGAGAGCAGCAGCTCCGGGTCCATCACCTCTTCGAGCGCGGTTCGGATTTCGGCTTCGGTGGCCACGGTGATGATTTCCTTTCGGATGTTCAGTCGCGCTGCCCGGTCTCCGCTCCGGGCTCCCCGGCGTCGCCTTCCCCGGACGGACCCTCCCCGGGCCACTCGTGGATGCCGTACACGCCACCCTTCATCACCTTGAGCGCCAGCAGCGCGCACTTCAACCGCACCGGACCGAGGGCGATGCCCAGGTCCTCCAGGATCGCCTCGCGGGAAATGCCCTTCAGCGCCTCCACCGGCTGGCCCTTGATCCGCTCGGTGAGCATGGAGGCCGCGGCCTGGCTGATGGAGCAGCCGTTCCCGGAGAATTTCACGTCCACCACCACGCCGTTCTCCACCCGCATGTCGATGCGCAGCTCGTCGCCGCACAGCGGGTTGGAGTCCTCGAAGGTGATGTCGGGGTTCTCGATCGTGCCCCGGTTCCGGGGGTGCTTGTAGTGGTCGAGAATGTGCTCCCGGTACAGGTCTTCCACGTTCCCTACGCCCTGAAGAGGTCCACGGCCTTGCGCAGCCCGCGCAGCAGCGCGTCCACGTCCGAGGCCTGATTATACACGTGGAAGCTGGCCCGCGCACTGGCGTGCACGCCCAGTTTCTCGTGCAGCGGCATGGCACAGTGGTGGCCGGCGCGCACCGCCACGCCCTCCCGGTCCAGGACCGCGGCGATGTCGTGGGGGTGCACCCCGTCCACGGTGAAGGCCGCCAGGGCGCAACGCTCGGCGGCCGGCGGGCCCAGCACGGTGAGCCCGGGGATTTCGGCCAGACGCTCCAGCGCGAGCCTCACCAGCGCCTGCTCGTGGGCGTGGACCGTCTCCCGGCCCGCCGCCTCCATGAAGTCCACCGCCGCCCCCAGCCCCACCGCCTCGGCGATCGCCGGCGTGCCGGCCTCGAACTTGTGCGGGACTTCGTTCCACCGCGAGCCCGTGAGGCGCACCTCGCGGATCATGTCCCCGCCACCCATGAACGGCGGCATGGCCTCCAGCAGCTCGCGGCGCGCCCACAGGCCGCCGATACCGGTCGGCCCGAGCATCTTGTGCCCGGTGAAGGCGAAGAAATCGCAGCCCAGTTCCGGCACCGACAGCGGCAGGTGCGGCGCGCTCTGGGCGCCGTCCACCAGCACCAGGGCGCCGGCCGCGTGGGCGCGGGCCGCCAGGTCGCGCACCGGGTTGATGGTGCCGACCACGTTGGAGACGTGGGTCACCCCCAGCAGCTTCGCCCCGTCCAGCAGCCGGTCGAGGCCGGAGAGGTCCAGCCGGCCCTCGGGGGTGACGGGGATGTAGCGGAGCTCGATGCCGCGCTCGTCGCGCAGGATGTGCCACGGAACCAGGTTCGCGTGGTGCTCCATCTCGGTGAGCACCACGGCATCGCCGGCCTTGAGCGTGGAGCGGGCCCAGGCGTACGAGACCAGGTTCACCGCCTCGGTGGCATTGCGGGTGAACACCAGTTCCCGGGCGGGCACCCCCAGGAAGCGCGCCACGCGCGAGCGCGCCCCCTCGAAGAGCGCCGTGGCCTCCTCGCTGAGTGAATACACGCCGCGGTGGATGTTCGAGTTGGTGTGCTCGTAGAAATGCTCCATGACCCGGAGCACCGCCCGCGGCTTCTGGCTGGTGGCGGCGCTGTCGAGGTAGACCAGCGGCTTGCCGTGGATCCTGCGCGCGAGGATGGGGAACTCCGCGCGCAGCGATTCCAGGCCCTCCCGGGTCGATGGCGTCATGGTCACAAGATCAGCCTCCCGGTGAGCCGCGCGCGCGCCAGGTCGCGCAGCGATTCCGCGCCCAGGCGGTCGAACACCGGCTCGTAGAACCCCTCCACGATCAGGCGCGCCGCCTCGGAGCGCCGGATGCCGCGGCTGCGGAGGTAGAACAGCTGCTCCTCGTCGAGCTGGCCCACGGTGGCGCCGTGGGTGCAGCGCACGTCGTTGGCCTCGATCTCCAGCGAGGGGATCGAGTCCGCGCGCGCGGTGTCGGCCAGGAGCAGGTTGCGGTTGGCCTGGTAGGCGTCGGAGCGCTGCGCGTCCTTGTGCACCTTGATCAGGCCGGTGTACACCGAGCTGCCTCTCTGCTCCAGCGCTCCCTTGTACAGCAGGTCCGAGGTGGTGTGGCCCTTTACGTGGTCCTGGAACGTGCGGTGGTCCAGGTGGCGCGTGCCGGCGCCGTGGTAGAAGCCCGCCAGCACCGCGTGTGATCCCTCGCCGCGCAGGCTCGCGGTCATCTCGGAACGGGCCACCGCCGCGCCCAACGCCCCCCAGCCCCACTCGGCGCTGGCGTCGCGCTCCAGCAGGAGCCGCTCGCTGGAGAGGAACGCGGTGGCGGCCCCCAGCTCCTGGATGCGCAGGTAGCGCAGCCGGCCGCCCGCCTCCACCCGCACGTCCAGTTCCTGATGCGCCAGCGAGGCCGCGGCGTCGTCCCCGTGGAGCAACTCCACCACGGTGACGGAGGCCCCGGCCTCGACGTGGATCACGGTGTGCAGGAACGCGGCGCGGCCCGGGGCGTCCACCCGGTGCAGGACCCAGAGCGGGGCCTCCACCGTGGCACCGCGCGGCACGCGCACCAGCGCGCCGCCGGTGACGAACGCGGCGTTCAGGTGGGACCAGCGGTCCGCGCGCGCGGTGGCCGGAGGCAGGCCGGCCTGCAGCATGTCGCCGTGCCCGCGCGCGGCGGAATCGAACCCGGCCAGCACCGTGCCGGCGGCCGCCACTTCCGGGGAGACGTCCTCCCGGACGACCACCCCGTCCACCGTGGCCACCAGGCCGCCACGCCCCTCGGCCTGCGGCAGGTCGCGGAGCAGCGCGTTCAGCGCCTCGCCGGAGCCCGGGCCCGCCGCGGGCGCGGGGGTGAGCCCGTCGAGCCGGAAGCGCGCCGGGTCGGTGCGGCGCCACTGCGGGTCGTCGCGCATCGGGAATGCCCGTTCGGCGGCGCGCTCCAGCGCCTCGCGGCGCCGGGCCGAGAGCCATGCGGGCTCCTTCGCCGCGGACGGCAACGCCCGCAGCGCCTCCTCGCCGAATGTGGCAGGCAGTTCCCGGGTCGCCGGGGACCTCTTGAGGATGGCCATCAACCCACCGATCCTTCCATCTGCAGCTGGATCAGCCGGTTCATTTCCACGGCGTACTCCATCGGCAGTTCCTTCACCACCGGCTCGATGAAGCCGCTCACGATCATCGCGGACGCCTCGGCTTCGCTCAGGCCCCGGCTCATCAGGTAGAACATCTGCTCCTCCCCGATCTTGGAGACGGTGGCCTCGTGGCCCACCGAAACGCGGTCCTCCTCGATCTCCATCGTCGGGTAGGTGTCGGAGCGCGACTGGTCGTCCAGGATCAGGGCGTCGCAGCGCACCGTGGACTTGCAGTCCACCGCCCCCTTGGCGATCTTCACCAGCCCGCGATAGCCGGCGCGGCCGCCGCCCTGCGAGATGGACTTGGACACCACGCTGGAGGTGGTGTTGGAGGCGAAGTGCACCGCCTTGGCCCCGGCGTCCTGGTGCTGGCCCTTGCCCGCGAAGGCGATCGAAAGCACCTCCGCCTTCGCGCCCGGCTCCATCAGGTGCACCGCGGGGTATTTCATGGTCAGCTTGCTGCCCAGGTTGCCGTCCACCCACTCCATGGTGGCGTCGCGGTAGGCGGCGGCGCGCTTGGTCACCAGGTTGTACACGTTGTTCGACCAGTTCTGGATGGTGGTGTAGCGGCAGCGCCCGCCGGGGCGCACATAGATCTCCACCACCGCCGAGTGCAGCGAGTCGCTGGAGTACGTGGGCGCGGTGCAGCCTTCCACGTAGTGCACGTAGGCGCCCTCGTCCACGATGATCAGCGTGCGCTCGAACTGTCCCATGTCCTTGGTGTTGATGCGGAAGTACGCCTGCAGCGGCACGTCCACCCGCACGCCCTTGGGGACGTAGATGAACGACCCGCCGGACCACACGGCCGAGTTCAGCGCCGCGAACTTGTTGTCGGAGGGCGGGATCAGCTTGCCGAAGTACTCCCGGAACAGCTCGGGCCGTTCCTTCAGGCCGTGATCGCACGACAGGAACACCACGCCCTTCTTCTCGAGGTCCTCCTTGATGCGGTGGTACACCACCTCGGAGTCGTACTGCGCGCCGACGCCCGACAGGAACTTCTGCTCCGCCTCGGGGATCCCCAGGCGGTCGAAGGTCCGCTTCATGTCCGCCGGGATGTCCTCCCAGGTGCGGGACTCCTGGTCGGTGGGCTTCACATAGTAGTAGATGTCCTGGAAGTCGATGCCCGAGAGGTCGCCGCCCCAGTTGGGCATGGGCTTCTTCATGAAGATGTCGAGCGACTTCAACCGGAATTCCCGCATCCAGTCCGGCTCGCCCTTCATGCGCGAGATCTCCTCCACGATGGACGCGTCCAGGCCCTTGCGGATCTTGAACACGTGCTGCTCGTCATCGTGGAACCCGTATTTCTCGGTGTAGCCTTCGCGCGAAACATCCAACGCGTCCGCCATGATGTCGTACTCCGATCCGGCCCGCGGGCCCGGCTCCGGGGTCAGGCCCCGATGTTCTCCGCCTCGGGTTCACGCAGCCAGTCGTAGCCCTTCGATTCCAGTTCGTGCGCCAGTTCCGGCCCGCCGGAATGCACCACGCGCCCGGCCACCAGCACGTGGACGAAGTCCGGGGTGATGTAGTTCAGGATCCGCTGGTAGTGGGTGATCACCACCACGCCCAGTTCCGGTCCGCGCAGCGCGTTCACGCCGTCCGAGACGATCTTGAGGGCGTCGATGTCCAGCCCCGAGTCGGTCTCGTCCAGCACCGCCACCTGGGGGCGGAGCACCGCCATCTGGAGCACCTCCGCGCGCTTCTTCTCCCCTCCCGAGAATCCCTCGTTCAGGTAGCGGCCGGCGAAGGAATCGTCCATCTTGAGCGTGGCCATGTGCCGCTTCACCAGGTCCCGGAACTCCTTGACCGGGATCGCGCCCAGGCCCTCTTCCTTGCGGCGCGCGTTGAGCGCGGTGCGCAGGAAATTGGCCACGCTCACGCCCGGGATGGGCGTGGGGTACTGGAAGGCCAGGAACAGGCCCTTGCGCGACCGCTCGTCCACCGACATCTCGAGGATGCTCTGGCCGTCGAGCAGGATGTCACCCTGGTCCACGACATATTTCGGGTTGCCCATCATGGTGTTGGCCAGCGTGCTCTTGCCGGAGCCGTTGGGTCCCATGATGGCGTGCACCTCCCCCTTGCGGACCTCGAGGTTGAGGCCCTTCAGGATCGGCTTGCCGTCCACGCTGACGTGGAGGTCCTTCACGATCAGGTTCGCCGGGTTCATGCTGCGTCCTTCGCCAAGCGGCGGTTCGTGATGTTCCAGGGCGCTCCGGGCATCACCGCACCCGCACGCCGTTCTCGCTTCCATCGTCCACGCTCACCGTCGCGGCGTGCTCCGCGGCACGCACGGCGACGTACACGTAGGTCCACAGGGGCGCGCACCCGGTGAGGCACAGCTCGGCGCCGCGGTAGCGCGTCCAGTCGTGCCCCTCGAGCGCCGCCTTGAAGGCAGCCTCCTCCACCCGGCCGGGGAGCACCTCGGACAGGTCGAACGTCACCCGGGCACCGGCGGACGGCGCGCTCATACCGTGAAGCTCTCGCCGCACGAGCAGCTGCGCTTCACGTTCGGGTTGTTGAACTTGAACCCGGCGCCCATCAGTCCCTCCACGTAGTCCAGCTCGGTGCCGTTCAGGTACAGATAGCTCTTCAGGTCCACGTGCACCCGGACGCCCCCGAACTCGAATGTCTCGTCGCCCGGCTTCTCCGCACCGAATTCCATGACATAGCTCATGCCCGAGCAGCCGCCACCCTGAACGGCGATGCGCAGGCCCACGGCCTCGCGCTTTTCGCGGGCCATGACTTCCTTGAGCCGCACAACGGCGGCGGGGGTCAGCGTGATCATTCGGCGGCGCCCTCCGGCGATGAAGACGAGGGCGCGCCGGCTGCGGGGCTCGCCTCGATCTGGACGAGCTCCCCGGCGCGGGCGCGCCCGTGGGGGTTGAGCATGTGGAGGCCGGCGACCAGCGCCGGCTCCTCGGTCATTCCGTGGTCATGCGGACACCGGGTACACGTGGCCACGTCCGAAAACGGGGAGCACGAGCTGCTGCAGGTCTCGATGTAGCGGATGGAGCTCTCCAGCTCGCGCGCCAGCGACTGGTACCGGCGCGCCTGGCGGCGGGCGTCCTCCAGGCGGGACTCGAAGACCTCGCGGACCCGCCGCATGGCGGCGGGCCCCAGCTCGTGGCTCCACCAGTTCTGGAGCAACTCCCGGATCTGCTGCAGCGAGAGCCCCATTTCCTGGAGCAGCCCGATCCAGTGGATGCGCCGGAGCGCCTCCTCGTCGAACAGGCGGAAACCCCCCGTGGTGCGCGTGACCGGTCGGAGCAGGTCCAGCTCCTCGTACAGGTGCAGCGCGCGCACGCTCTTGCCCGAGCGCCGGGCGAGGTCACCGATCTTCAGCAGTTCCATGGGCTCCCGCATCGGGTTTTCCATCTCGCACTCTCACGTATGGGTTAGATTTGATTTCACCGTAAAGGATTCCCCTGCGCGGGTCAAGTCAGGTCTTCCCAAAGCGGCGCGCCGCCCGGTCAGGGAGCCCGGGCGGCGCGTCGTAGGCACTTACGTGATATAGGTTTGTCGTATCCGCCTGCGGGCTACCGGCGGCGGGGGGGCTCGTCGTTCCGGCGGGATTCGGGAGCCGCGGCCTCCCTGCGGGGCGCGGTCTCCTCCCGGCGCGGCTGGGGCGCGGCTTCCTCGCGCCGCGGCTGTGGTGCCGCCTCCTCGCGCCGCGGCTGCGGTGCGGCCTCCTCCCGGTGCGGCCGGGGGGCCGGCTCCTCGCGGCGCGGTGGCGGCGGGGCCTGCTCCTGGCGCGGCTGGGGGGCAGGCTCCTCGCGGCGCGGCGGAGGCGGGTCGCGGCGGGCCTCGGTGTCCTTGCGCGGCTCGCGGGTCTCCTGGCGGGCCGGATCGCGGGCCGGGTCCCGGGCCTCGCCACGGCGTCCCTCGATGCCGCGCGGCGGCTCCTGCCCCTCGGGCGGGTTGGAGCGCCGGTTCACGATCGGCGGGGCCTCATCCGGCGGCACGCGGCGCTTCTCCACCCGGGGCGCGTCGGGCGGGGCCAGGTCGCGACTGCGCGAGCGGAACCGGACGGGCTCGCTGCCGGGCGCGACTTCGCGGATGTTCTCCTTCACCGGCTGGGTGCGGACGGTGCGCCGGCGGTCCCCCATGCCGGGCAGCGCCGAGGGCGGAGGCGAGTCCTTGCGCCCGTCCCAGCGCGGCGGGGAATTTCCGGCCTTGGGGTCCGGCCCGGGGTTCTTCTTCCACAGCACGCGCTCGCCGAAGCTGTCGCGGAAGTGGACCCAACCATCCTCGCTGGACCAGCGCGGCTTGTACGTGAAGTAGCGCGGCGGACAGTCGTTGCGCCGGAAGTAGTACCAGTAGGGCGCGCCGTAGAACGGCCAGTGGTTGCGCCAGCGCCAGTCGTAGTCCACCCGGATCTCGAACACCGAGCATTGCATGCCGTACGGGTCGTAGCTGTAGGCGGCATACGGCCCGTGGCAGTCGGCGCACACGTAGCGCGGATACGACACCTTCCTCTCGACGTAGTAGCTGGTGTACGCGGCCGAGTAGCAGTCGTCCTCGTCGCAGTCGTAGGGCAGGATGGCGCGGTTGATCCGCTCCATCCCCACGAACGGGTCGCCCGCCAGCTGGCCCCCGTTGCGCCAGTCGGTCCGGTCCAGGTCGTAATCGCCCGGGTCGTACTCGGGATCGAGGTAGTCGGGTAGCTGCTGGAACGGCTCGAGGCTCGCCAGCGCCTGGACGTACTCCACCCCCGCCGGTCCCTGCACCGTGAGCTCGTAGGTGGAGCGAGGTGCCGGCAGCACGTAGTCTCGCCCGCCCTCGACCCAGTGCGGGTCGAAGCGCCGGTATGGGAACAGCAGGTGGGCACGGCCCTCGGTGTCCACGTTGTAGATCACCACGTAGCAGTCACGCGAGGCCCGGAAGTGCACCCGGATGGCGTCCCCCACCCGGTACACCGCACCCTCGCCCCGGTCGGTCCACACGTCCACCACCAGGCGCGCGGCGGCCGTCTCGATGTGCGCGGGTCGCGGAGCGGCCGCCTTCACACTCACCGCCCCGGCCGCGGCCGGGGCCATCCCGGCCAGCGCCAGCAGAAGCCCCAGGGTCCGCAGTTTCATGGCGTTCTCCTCACTTCACCGAGGTGGCGGCGCGGTCGCCCGCGCGGGGGGAGACCGGCTTCAGCTCCCGGTTCCCCTGGTCCACCTGGAAAGCCCAGTCCATGAGCACCCGATCGTCCGTCAGGTCCTTGACGATCACCATTGCATAGTGGTTGTCGCGCGTCCACACCACGTAGGCGTGCCCCCGGGTCACCGTGACCTTGCCGGTGGCGGACCAGCCGTCGAGCGGCGCGAAGTCGATGTCCGCGAGCGAGGCCGCCGGGCCCATGTCCTGGATCTGGGTGTCCACGTCGCCGGCGTACAGGTACGGGTTGCCGGGCGCACCGTAGTAGTACACGTCGCATTTCAGGTTGCGCCAGCTGAGCAACTGCGGCTGGGTGTCGAATCGCAGCCCGCTCTTGGAGCTGTAGTCCCCGCCGCGCGTTTCGTCGTACCACGCGTTGTACAACGGCAGGTTGGCGCCCGCCGGACGCGGCGTGTCATGGACGTTCGCGGCCGAGAGCTCGCTCTCCATCCCGCCGTCGTTGACTGCCGTCACCGCGTAGTAATAGGTGACGCCGTTCGAAACGTCGGTGTCCATCCACTGGGTGTGCGAGGTGAATCCCAGCTTCTTGTACGGGCCCGTGCCCTTGCTGCTGCCGGGGGCCCAGTACACGTTGTAGCCGCGGACGTCCTTCTCGGTGTTCGCCTGCCAGTAGACCGAGACCTTGCCGTCCCCGGTCACCGAGTACACACCCCGCGGCGCGGCCGGAGCCACCCAGTGACGCTCGTCGCACCCGGCGACGGCAAGACCGGCGATCAGCAGTGCGGGAAGCAGTATGGCGTTCTTCATGTGTTCCCTCCCTTCTCCCACCCGGATGTATCGCACGGCGCGTGCCAGCGGCGCCCCAGTGCGGAGGGTCTGCCGTAACCGATGAAAAAGCAAGTGGATCGCGGCGTGGCGGGCGCTGGCCGGGCGGCCTGCGAAGCGGCACGGGTCACCATGTGTGTGACGCCCCGGCTCCCGGGTGTGACGGGAATGCGACAGGTCGGAGGCGGCGAGTCTTGAGGTCAGCGCACGGGCCCGGGACTCCGGTCCAGGCCCGTGGCCACGAGCCCCCGATGTCCCGCCCGGAGATGAAGCGGGCCGCGACCCCGTTTGCGGAGTCGCGGCCCAAGAGACGAGGTATCAGTCTCCACATCCACCAGGGCGCCGCCCGGAACATATCCGTTTCGGTGGTCGCGCGCCGAGGTCACTGACACCCCATCTTCGAGATCTGTAACGCCCCGGCCCTCTCCGTGGCCGGCACGTCCCATTAAGGTGCGCGCTCCGAGGCGGCTGCCGGGTCTCTCGTGTGCCTCCGAGGTACCCGATCGCAGGTGAGCCGGGACCCCCTGAATCTCTGAAGCGGCTCACCGGACCGCGCGCTCCGGGGAGCCCGGGCAGGACTTCCGGAGTCTTCGCGCGCACAATGGTGAATGGCATCTCAAAGAACTGGGTCTGGAACAAGTCTCCCGGGCAGGTCGGTGCGGAGCTACCTGGTGCGTCTCGTGGACCGGGCTATTGCCTTTTTTGGCGGCCCCGACGGCCGACCGGCCCAGGTGGACTTGTCTTGGAGGTCCCCCCCCTCCGACTACCTGCTATCGCAATGCCCGTGCCATATCACATTGCGGCGCGAAGCACGCTTGGGATTCGTGCAGAACGTGTTGTCCTGCAATATGTTGGATGACACGCATCGAATCACCCGGGCAACCGGGTCGGGATCGCCCGGGGGTCATTCCTGGAAATGAAATTCACAATTTGGATCGGGATGGGATTCAAGTGATTGCGGGACAACAAGGTGGGATTAGAAAGAACGTTTCCAGCTATTTGTGAAGACTCTTGCCCCTGCTGCGCCGGTCGAGCGAGAAGAGTTTCACCTTCTGAAGCAGTGCGGGGTAGGAAATGCCAAGTTCACGCGCGGTCTGGCTCTTGTTCCATGCGCACTCCTCGAGGGCCTGGGCAATCACGCGCCGTTCGGTGTCGGCCACCTGCGCCCAGAGCTTGCCCCGGACGCCGTTGATGACCGGGCGCTCCTCGAAGAACTCCTCCGGCAGCAGGTCCGCGCCCAGATCCGAGCCGGCGTCTGCCAGCACCACCATGCGCTTGACCACCTTCTCCATCTCGCGCACGTTGCCGCGCCACTGGTGACGCAGGAAGTGCTGGCGGACCTCCAGGGTGAACTCGCCGATCTCCTTGCTGAACTGGCCGGCGAACTGGCGGCGGAAGAAGTCCGCCAGCAGCGGGATGTCCTCGCGTCGGTCGCGCAGGGGCGGGACCTGGATCAGGATGTCATTCAGGCGGTAGTACAGGTCCTCGAGGAACCGCCCCTCGGAGATCCGCTGCTTCAGGTCCGCGTTGGTGGCGCAGATCACGCGGACGTTCACCTTCTTCCAGCGGTTGGCGCCCACGGCGCGGATCTCGCCCCGGTCGAGCACGTGCAGGAGCTTGCCCTGGACCGCCTCGGAGAGCCGGTCCACCTCGTCCAGGAACACGGTCCCGCCCTCGCCCTCCTCGAACAACCCCAGCTTGTCGCGGTGCGCGCCGGTGAACGCGCCCGTGACGTGCCCGAAGAGCTCGCTCTCCAGCAGCGGTTCGGGCAGCGCGGCGCAGTTGATGGGCACGAAGGGCCGGTCGCGGCGCACGCCGCGCTGGTGGATGGCGCGGGCGACCAGCCCCTTGCCGGTCCCCGTCTCTCCCTGCACCAGCACGCTGGCGGTGGCGTCGCAGACCTTGTCCACCAGCGCCAGGATATCGAGCATCTGCGGGTTCTGGGTCACAATGCCGTCGGCGGTGGCCACCTGGAGCTGCGCCCGGAGGTTCTTGTTCTCCTCCCACAGCCGCTGGCGGCGCGCTTCCACCGCGCCGGCGGCCGCCAGGTTGGTGAGCGCGACCAGCAGGTCCAGCTCACGCTGGCGCAGCGGGCCCACCGGGCCCCGCAGCGTGCGGCCCACAAACAACAGACCGCGCACGTGGTCGGCGACCCCGAAGGGCAGCGCCGCCACGGAGCCCATCGGGGCCAGCAGCGTGGAGACCGCCTCCGGGAGCAGCGGGTCGGACGACGGCCGCGTGGAAAACACCGGGCGGCCCGGCGCCGCCGGGGCGCCGAAAGCCGCGGCCAGCGACAGCGCCGACTGGCCGTCCACTCCATGCCGCGCGCGCACCACCCAGTCGGTTCCATCGGCCTCCGCCAGGAACACCGCGTCCGCCGGCAGCCGCTTCGCCAGCAACTCCACCAGGCCGGTGCTCCAGTCGCTGGAGGGCGACTCTCGGAACATCCGGCTCACTTCCTCCAGCAGGCGGAAGTCATTGGCCGGGGAGGCGGAGCCGCGGACAAAGCCATCTTGAAGTCGCGCGCGCAACTCCGCGGCGGCGGGCTCGAGCGAGGAGCGGAACGGCCCGGCGTAGGTCAGGCTCTCGTCCAGCTCGGCGAGGGCCTGGTCCAGCCTGCCCTGCGCCAGGTCCAGCCGCGCCAGCTCCATGGTCACGTGGGCCAGGTAGTACTCACAGTCGAAGGACACGAACAAGGTGCTGGAACGGCGCAGGTGGCGCGACGCGCGCTCGGCGAGGTTCTCCTGGCGCTCCTTCTCGAAGAGCCGGCGCTCCAGCGAACCCGCCGCGAGCAGCGTCGCAGCCAGCTCGAAGCGCTCGCCCACGTCGGAGAGCTGCCGGATGGCCTGGTCCATGAGCGCGGTGTAGTTGGCGACGTCGTCGTGGGCGCCGGCGACCAGGGCCAGCAGGCGCCAGCAGGTCGCCTCCTCGAGCCGGTCGTGCTGGCGGCGGGCCAGCTCCAGCGCGCGGCGGCCGCACGCCTCGGCCTCCGCGAGCCGGCCCTGGCGCAGCCGCAGGTCGCCCTGCCGGCGCAGCAGTTCCAGGGCCACGTCACCCTCGGGGGCCAGCTTCTCCACGGCCGCGAGACCCTCGGCGTACAGCCGGTCGGCGTCCTCCAGCCGGTTCATCTCGAGCATCAGGTCGCCCAGGAATTCCTGGGCCAGCGCCTGCTCGCGGAGGTGGCCCCGCACCGCGGAAAGCCTCAGGGCCTCGTCCAGGGCCTCCTCTGCCGCGGTGAAGTCGCGCCGGCGCCGGTGGAGGCAGGCCAGCGAGTTCAGGGCCGACACGCGGGCCAGGGAGTCGTCGGTGTCACGGGCCATGCCCAGGCAGCGCTGCAGGTACTCGCGCGCGATGTCCCACTCGCCGAGCTTGAACCGCACGATGCCGAGGTTGAGGCAGTGGGTGGTCACCCGGGCGTAGTTGCCCAGGCGCTCGTTCACGCGCAGCGCGCGCTCGAGGTGTCGAAGGGCGCCTTCGAGATCGCCGGAGTTCTTGGCCACCAGGCCGAGGTTGTTGTAGGCGAGCGCCTCGCCCTCCTCGTTCTCGATGCGGCGGAAGGTGCCGAGCGCGCGCTCGAAGTAGTCCCGGGCTCCGCCGAAATCCCCGCGCCGCGCCAGGCTGACGCCGAGCGCCAGCTCGAGGTTGCCGATCTCCTGGTTCTCGCTGGAGTCCCGCAGCAACTGGTAGGCTCGGAGGCCGGCTTCCATGGCCTCCGGGTAGCGACCGCAGTAGTTGAGCACGTTCGCCTGCCGCGCGAGCACCCGGCCCAGATCGGGGCCTTCCGGAAGGCCCTCGAGCTCCCCGAGCGCACGCGCGAGTGCCTCCAGGGCGAGCGAGTGCGCGCCATGCAGGCGATGTGAATCGGCGATTTTGAGCAACAGGCGCACACGCTCACCCGGCTCCGGGCCGGACGCTGCAGCCTCGAGGGCCTGCGCGTAGTATCCGACCGCGTTTCCGAAGTGGGCGCCCGCGAAGTTCACGTCCCCGACGGCTTCCGGATTCGCCGGTCCACGATCAGCCGGGTCCGCGTGGGCTTCGCTGCCTGAATTTTCCAACCATTCCCTAGGAGGGGCCATAGCAATCCCGACGGTTCGAGACTCTGGGGGACGCCGTGCTATTGCTCCGTGATCCCTAAGAACGCCCGAAGGTAGTTCCTCAGCAGCTGGGAAAACGGGACACCGGGGCGCACGCCTGCGTGGCTGCCATTGCACGAGACGTTTCGGCTGCCGCCGCCGCCGCCTCCGACTGCGGGCGGGCTGACTTGCGGCTGGACCGGGGCCACGATGTTTGTCTGCGACGGGGGTGGCGTGGTCTTCGTGGTGTACTGATCGGAGTCACCATACGGCGACCAGCCGCGATGGCCCAGACCGGGACCGGAGCCGGTGCGTCCGTCGATTCCGGACACCCCTGCCCCTTGTGCGGGGGGGGACGAAAGGCACGCCGCCGCCACGGCGACTGCAAGAAGAAGTGCAGTCCGTGGACGATGCATAGCATCAACTCCTTTCGTTACGGGTTTGCACAACCCGTGGGTGGAAAACAGAGCATGTCCAGCTACCAAAGTATAGGCGCGGACCCGGTGGCAGTCCACGGGTGTGTGACAAAATAGTTGCTACAATCCCAAGAATCTTTGCCTGCGGGTTATCATGACCCGCCCGGACCGGCCCCCTGCCGGTTCACCTCGTGCAGCAGCCCGTAGCGCAGGCCATGGGTGGACACCTGCACCTCGGACGCCCGGAACCACTCCACCGCCTCGTCCAGGATGGCGGCACCCGCCAGCACCAGGTCCGCCCGGCCCTCACCCACCAGCCGGCGCCGCTCCTCCAAGGGCATCACTCTCAGCGCCAAGGAGATACGTGCCTCGTCGGCCGCCGTCAAGGTGGTGCCTTCGAGGCTCCCGGGCTCGTACCTCTGGCTTCCGCGCTGGACCATCGCGAAGGCCGTGAAGGTGCCCCCCACCCCGCGAATTGGCGCGCCGGCGTACCCAGCCCTCAAGCCCCCGCACTCCGCGGCCAGGGCCTCGCGCATCTGCTCCCGGGCCGCCCGGTATCCGGCCTCGCCCTCCAGGCCCCCCCGGTGGATCGCCCGCTCGAACAGACGCACACACCCCAGGTCGAGGCTCCGCGTGGCGGCCAGATCCCGGCCGCTGCCGAAGGCGAACTCGGTGCTGCCGCCGCCGATGTCCATCACCACGACGGGGCCCGTCCCGGGCTGACCCGCCTGCACCGCCCCGAACACCAGCCGGGCTTCCTCCTCACCGCTCAGCACGCGCAGCTTCAGCCCGGCGAGCCGCTCGATCGAGGCGGAGATCTCCGACCCGTTGGATGCGGAGCGCAACGCGCTGGTGGCCGCGAGCACGATCGGGCCCGCGCCGGTGGCGCGGGCCTCGGAGAGAGCTTCCTGGATGGCCTTCAAGGTGCGGGCGGCGGCCGACTCGGAGATCCTGCCGGAGGCGTCCAGCCCCTCGCCCAGCCGGGTAACGGTGCCCCGCTGGACGAGCGCGCACACGCGCCCGTCGGGATGAACGTCGGCCACCAGCAGGCGGACCGAGTTGGTCCCGATGTCGATGGCGGCGCGGCGCTCCGAGCGCACCCGGCTCATCGGCGACTAGAGCAGGTAGTCTTCGCCGGAATCGCGAACGGCAGGTGCCTGGGCGGTGGTGAACTCGGGAAAGACCTCGACCTCGGCGGAAGGCGCCGCGGCAACCGCGGCTTCCCGGACCGGTCCCCCGTCGAGTCCCAGCGCCTCGAGGCTGCGCTGGGCCGACCAGTCCACCGGTAGCGCCTCGTAGATCATGTTGCGGCCCTTGCGGGTGACCCGCACCAGGCCCGCGCGGCGCAGCGCATTGAGGTACTGGGATACGGCGGGCTGGCTGCGGCCGGAAAGCGCCACGAGCTCGCTGACCGTCAGGGGCTTTGCGCACGCCTCGAGGTAGAGGCGGAAGCGCACCGGGTGGCCCAACGCCTTGAAAATCTGTGGCCAGCGGGATTCGTCGGGTTTCTTCATGGGTCCTCAATTGGGCAATGGCGGCCTTCATTGACCCGCCTGACGTATAATGATACCATACGAGCGTTGCGCATCCAACGGATTATTTGCCGCCACGCCTTCCCGGAGAGCCAACCCCCGTGTACAGCCTTCGACCGCACATACTCGGCCGTGACCCGCTGCAGCTGGAACGGGACTTCGTGGAGCACGGCTGGGATGGCTACCGCGCCGCCCAGGTCCTGGCGTGGGTCTTTCGAGGGGTCACCGATCCCACGCTGATGGCCAATATTCCCAAGCATTTGCGGGATGAACTCGGCGAGGTGTTCGAGCTCGGCCTGCCCAGCGTGGTGCGCGAGGCCCCCTCGCTCAAGGACCGCAGCGCCAAGCTGGCGCTCCGCCTGCACGACGGCAAGATCGTGGAGTGCGTGCACCTGCAGACCCCCCGGCTGCACACCCTGTGCGTGTCCTCCCAGGTGGGCTGTGCGCTGGATTGCCACTTCTGCGCCACCGGCAAGATGGGCCTGCTGCGCAATCTCCAGCCCTGGGAGATCCTGGCGCAGATCCTCATGCTGCGCCTGCGCGCCCCCGCCGAGCGTCACGTGAACGTGGTCTTCATGGGCATGGGCGAGCCGATGAACAACTACGACCGGGTGCTGGCGGCCATCCGGCTGGCCAACGACGAGCGCACCCTGAACCTGGGGGCGCGGCACTTCACCATCTCCACGGCGGGGGTGGTGCCCGGCATCCGCAAGCTGGCGGCGGAACCGCTGCAGGTCAACCTGGCCGTCTCGCTCAACGCACCCACGGACGAGCAGCGCAGCGAGATCATGCCCATCAACCGCAAGTGGCCGCTCGAGGAGCTGCTCAAGGCGGTGCGCCACTACGCCGAGAGCGGCCAGCGCCAGCTCACCTTCGAGTACGTGCTGCTGGGCGGGTTCAACGACTCGGCGGCCGACGCGCGCCGGCTTTCGCAGCTGGTGCGCGAGTTTCCGCACAAGCTGAACCTCATCAACTGGAACCCCACTCCCGGCACCCCCTTCAAGAGCAGCCTGCGCGCCAACCAGTTCCGCGATTACCTCGAGTCGAAGGGACACCGGGTGATGCTGCGCTTCAGCCAGGGCAAGGACGTGAACGCGGCCTGCGGACAGCTGGGCGCCGACCTGTTGAAGCGGGCCTGACGGCCCGGGGAGTCATTCCTTCCGATGCCCGGACGTCCGCCGGCCCGGCTGCGACACCGGCTCTTCCTCACCTTCCTCGCCTTCTCGGCCGCGCCCAGCCTGCTGCTGGCCGCGCTGGCCTACCGCACCCTCGACGCCAGCCTGGAGTTGTGGCGCACGCCGGCGGTGAGCCGCGCGCTGGAGGGCTCACTGGGCGTGGCCCGCCAGTTGCTGTCCGAGCGGCGTCCCGCGCTCGAGGATGATCTCGACACACTCATCGCGGCATCGGCTGCCCCGGCGCGCGGCGCCCTCCCGGGGGGAGAGGCTCCGGATGCTCCGGGCGCCGACCGCGAGGTTCCGGCGACGGGTATCTCCCCGGCGGGCCTGGCCCGCTCGCCATTCGACGCAGTGGCGGTGGCCCCCGCCCGCCGGCCCGACCGAGCTCGCTGGCTCGTCAAGCCCGGACGCACCGCCCCGCACGGTGTGCTGGAGCGGCGCCTGCACTCCATGGTCGGCGACACCCTGGTGGTCGCGGGTCCGCAGCACCTCGCCCTGGTCCACGTGGACGGCGCGCGCCGCTGGACCGCGATGACCCCGCTCCCGCCGGGGGTACAGGGCCCGCTCACCAACATCATCGAGGCCCAGGCGTTCTACGACGAGCTGGAGGACTACCGGCGCGTGGCGCGCGGGGGCCTGCTGCTCGGAACTCTGGGCATCCTGACCCTGGTGATTGTACTCTCATGGCTGGCCGCGTCCGCGCTGGCGCAGGGCGTCACGCGCCCGCTGGAGTCGCTGGCGCGCGCCATGGGGGCGCTGAGTCGCGGGGAGGCCGGCGAGCCCGTGGCCGGTGGCGGGTTCGAGGTGCGCGAGCTGGCGGCGGCGTTCGAAGCCATGCGCGCCGACCTGGAATCCAGCCGGCGCAATCTCGCCCGCGCCGAGCGGGCAGCGGCCTGGCGTGAAGTGGCGCGGCGCATCGCGCACGAGATCAAGAACCCGCTGACCCCGGTGAAGCTGGCGGTACACCGCCTGCGCGGGCTGGAGGAGAAGCTCGAGCCCGCCGAGCGCGACCGGCTCTCGGAAAGCCTGGACTCGGTGGATCGGGAGGTGGAGTCGCTGCGCCGGATGGCCGATGCGTTCTCGCGCTTCTCGCGGCTGCCCGAGCCGGATCGCCGGCCCGCCGACGTCGCCGCGGTGGTACGCTCCGTGGCCGAGATGTACGAGGGCGGCCGGATGCGCCTGGCCCACGCGGCCCCCGAGGGCCTGACCGCGCGCGTGGACGAGGGGCAGCTGCGGCAGGCCTTGCACAACCTGATCCAGAACGCCTCGGACGCCACCCGCGGCGCCGGGCCGGTGTGGGTGGAGGCGGCAGCCGAAACGCGCCGCGCGCGGACCGGCTTCCGGTTGCGCGTGCGCGACGGCGGGCCCGGGTTCGGCACGGATGCGCTGGAACGCGCGGGCGAGCCGTACTTCACCGAGAAGACCCACGGCACCGGCCTGGGCCTGGCGATGGTGCGCCGCATCGCCGAGGCGCACGGCGGCGAGGTGACGCTGGGCAACGAGGCGGGCGGCGGCGCCCGCGTGGACCTGTGGATTCCGCTGGAGGAGGACGCGTGACCGGCCGGCTGCTGGTGGTGGACGACGAGGCGAACGTGCGCCGGGCCATCCGGCAGTTCTTCGAGGACCTGGGGCACTCCGTGCGCGAGGCGGGCAGCGTGGCCGAGGCGCGCGGGGAGCTCCATGGGGGCGGCGTGGACCTGGTGCTGCTGGATGTGCGCATGCCGCGCGAGGACGGGCTGACACTCCTGCGCGAGGCACAGGCCGGCGCGGCGGTGCCGGGCGCGGACGTCCCGCTGGTGCTCATGATGTCCGGCCATGCCACGGTGGAGCTGGCGGTGCAGGCCACGCGCATGGGCGCGCATGACTTCCTGGAGAAGCCGCCCGACCCGGAGCGCTGGAGCCTGGCCGTGCGCAACGCCCTGGAGGTGCTCCGCCTGCGCCGCGAGAACGCGCGTCTGCGGGGGGCGGTGCCTTCTCCCGGTCTGCTCGGCAACTCCCCCTCCATGCGCAGCCTGCTGGCGGCCATCGGCAAGGTGGGGCCCACGCTGGGCCGGGTCCTGATCCAGGGCGAGAACGGCACCGGCAAGGAGCTGGTGGCCATGGCGCTGCACGCCGCCAGCCCCCGCGCCGGCGGACCGTTCGTGAAGCTCAACTGCGCGGCGCTGCCGCGGGACCTGGTGGAGAGCGAGCTGTTCGGCCACGAGAAGGGCGCATTCACCGGGGCCGCCGCGGCCAAGCCCGGCCGGCTGGAGCTGGCGCAGGGCGGCACGCTCTTCCTCGACGAGATCGGCGACCTCTCCGCCGAGGCCCAGGCCAAGTTCCTGCGCGTGCTGGAGACCGGCGAATTCGAGCGGGTGGGCGGGGTGAAGCCGATGCGGAGCGACGCGCGCATCCTCTCCGCCACCAACAAGGACCTGCCCGCGCTGGTGAAGAAGGGCGAGTTCCGCGAGGACCTGTTCTTCCGGCTGCACGTGGTGCCGCTGCAGGTGCCGGCCCTGCGCGACCGGCCCGGCGACGTGGCGCTGCTGGCCCGGCACTACCTGGACGTGTTCGCCGCGCTCCACGACCGCCCGCGCCGCGACCTGGAATCCGGGGCGGTGGAGCTGCTGGAGCACCACCGCTGGCCGGGCAACGTGCGCGAGCTGCGAAACCTCATGGAACGCCTGGTGATCCTGGCCGAGCCGGGCCCGCTGAGGGCGGCGGAGGTGGAGCGGGCGCTGCCGCGCGAGGACGCCCCCTCGGGCTCCGATCTGCGGGGAGCGCTCGATGGCGCCGAGCGCGAAGCCCTGGTCCGCGCGCTCGCGGGCTCGGGTTGGAACGTGAGCGAGGCGGCCGAGGCCCTGGGCATCGACCGGGCCAGTCTGCACCGGAAGATCCGCAAGTATGGCCTGCGCCGGGAAGCGGGCTCGGCGTGAGGAGGGCCGCGCTGGTGCTCGCGGTCGCGGTCCTGGGCCTGCCGCAGGCGGCACAGGCGCATCCGGGCCTCTCCCCGGGCGGCGCGCTGGCCGAGGCCGCGTCGCCGTGGGTGCTGGGCATCGTGCGCCAGCCGCGCGACACCACGACGGCGGGCGGCGACTCGCTGTCCCCCGCTCCGCCGGTGCCGTTTCCCGGGGACAGCCTCGCGCCGTTCGGCCCGCGGCCGGACCGCCGCCTCGACGGCCTCCGGCGGTTGCGCGAGCGGCTGCGCCACCAGCGGGAGATCACCCTCGCGGGAGACTACAACCGGGTGGACCAGCTGCGCCTCGGGGCCCGGCTCACGCCGCGTCCCCCGGAGCCCATGTACCCGCGGGCCGAGCTGGAAGCCAGCTACTCCGTCGGCCGCGGCCAGTGGAACTACTCGGTCGGGCTGGAGCAACCGCTTGGGCTGCGCCCCTATATCGCGGTGGGGGGCCGGATCTACCGGCTCACGGACTCCCCGGACTGGACGCTGTTGAGCCGCACCGAGAACACCCTTTCGGCGCTGCTCCTGCGACAGGACTACCTCGACTACTTCGGGCGGAACGGCGCATCGGCGTTCGCAAGGATCGCGTGGGGCGAGTCCGGCGGGCTCACCGCGGGCTTTCGCTCCGACGACCTCGTCGCGCTCCGGGCGCGCACCGAGACCTGGACCCTGTTCGGCGGCGACCGGAAGTTCCGCGCCAACCCCGTCTACGACGCCGGCGTGCTGCACGAGGTCTCCGCCGCCCTGTGGCTGAGCTCACGGGGCGGCCGGCCCGCGCCCCGGCCGGGCGTGGAGCTGCACGCGGAGGCGCGCGCCGCGGGGGGGTTCCTGGGCGGCGACTTCGGGTACTCGCGGGCCAAGGTGGAGTCGCGCTGGACCTCCAAGCTGGCCCCGGGGCTGTGGCTGAACGTGCGGGCCGCGGCGGGCGCGCGCCTGGGCGGGCGCCTGACCGCGCAGGACGAGTTCACCGTGGGCGGCGTGGGCACGCTGCGCGGCCACGAGTACAAGGAACAGGCGGGCGACCGCTACTACCTGCTGAATGTCGAGTACTCCATGAACCTGGGGCAGCACGTCGCGCTGCTGGACCGCGACGAGACGCTCCGCGCGCTGGAACTGGTGCTGTTCACCGAGGTGGGCCATGCGTGGCGCGCCGAGGGTGACCCGACGCGCCCCGCGTGGGACGCCGGCCTGGGCCTTCAGACCGGCAGCGACGGGTTCCACGTGTATGCCGCCCAGGGGTTGAACGCCGGCCACGGCGGTCCCCGGCTCTCCTTCCGGATGAACAGGACCTTCTGATGTTCCGCCGCGCCGCCCTGGCCTGCCTGCTCCTCGCCGCCGTGGCCATCCCCGCGCGCGCGCAGGACTCGGGCAGGGCGGAGAAGGCGGAGCGCCCCCCGTTGCGGCTGGAGTTGGAGCAGGTGGAAGCCGGTTCGGGCTGGTGCTGGACCGACTTCAGCCTGCTGCATGCGCTGGAGGGCCGCACCCATGACGACCTGCGCCACGGCCGCCCGCTGACCTTCCTCTACACGGTGGAGTTGTGGCGCGAGCGCAGCCACTGGTTCGACGCGCTCATCGCCTCCCGCACGCTGGAGGTGCGGCTGCGCTACGACCCGTGGCAGGAGATCTACGCGGTGGCCGGCCTGGGACCCGACATCCGGCAGTACCTCACCGCGGAGGAGGCGGAGGCCGGCGTGAGCCGGCACGTGCACCTGAAGACCGCCCCGCTGGACAAGCTGCAGGATGAGAACCGCTATTACCTGGTGATCCGCGCGGACATCAAGACGCTCACGCTGCACGACCTCACCGAGGTCGAGGGCTGGCTGCGCGGCGAGGTGCAGGCCGAGTCCGACAAGGGCGGTGGCCTGGGCATCGCGCGCTCGCTGATGCGGGTGATGCTGGGTGTCTCCGGCCTGGGCGACCGCTCCGTGGTGCTGCGCTCCGAGCCGTTCGAGGGCTCGCGCCTGGGCCTGGGGGGCGCGGGTAACGGAACCACGCTGCCCGCCCCGGGCGGTGCGGCCAACCCTGCCGCACCCGGCGGCCCCTGACGTGGACCTGCTTACCTGCCGGCGCCTCGCCTCCGAGTGGGCGGAGCGCACCCGTGGCGCGCGCTTCGGGGGGCTCGCGCGCCTGGACCCGCGACGGGTGGCGTTGCGCCTGGACCGGAATCGCTGGGCGCTGCTGCTGGACGAAGGCTGCTGCGGCATCTGCCCCGCGGCGGCGGACGCGTTGAAGGGCCTGCCCATCTCCCTGGAGTACATGGACCAGGCGCTCACCGGCTGGCAGGCCACCGGGGCCGCCGCCGAGCCCGGCCGGCTGCGCCTTTTCGGCGAGGTGGTCTCAGGTCCGCTCGAGATCTCGCTGGTCGGCCCTCCCCGCCCCTGCCTGCTGCTGCTCTCGGGCGACGAGGTCCGTGCGGGCCACCGACGCCCCTCCGACCGGCCGTGGACGAGTTCGCTTCCCACATTCGCCCCCGGCGCCACCGAGGGCCCTCCCGGCGAGGAAGTCCTCGAGGGTTGGATCCGGGAGCATCCCGAGCCGCTCCGCGACACCGCGCTGGCGCGTCTTTCCCTCGCGTTCACCGTTCCGGTGGCGCGCGAGGTGCGAACGCGTGCCGGCAGCGACGAGCCCGGCGCCGTGGCCCGCGCCGCGGCCGAGGTGCTCGACGAGGCGGCCCATGGCGGGCGCGCCTGGCTGCATGGCCCGGGTGCGCGACCCGCGGTGGTGAGCGGAGTGCGTCTCACCCACCTCGGGGTCGAGCCCGAGCCGGTGCCCTCGGTGATGGAGGCCCTCGAGCGGCTCGACCGCGCGCACCTGGAGCCGGCCCGCCTGCTGGTGGCGCGCCGCGCCGCCGCCCGCGGGGCGCTGCAGCGCCAGGCCCGCGCTGCGCGGGCCCTGGAGAAGCTGTCGGCGGAGGCGGACGAGGCGGGCCTGGTACAGCGCATCGAGCGGCAGGCCCACACCCTGCTGGCGCACGGCGCCGGCCTGCCGCGCGGCACCTCGCTCGCGGAGCTGCCCGACCTCGAAGATCCCGCGGCAACCGTGGCCATCGAGCTCGACCCCACGCGCACCGGCGTGGAGAACGCCACCGAGATGCTCCGGCGCGCCGCGCGCCTGGCGCGCCGCTCCTCGATGCTGGCCGGCCGCCGCGCGCAAGTGCAGGCGGAGCTGGAAGGCGCAGCCGCCGAGGCGGGGCGGATCCTGGATTCGGCCGGCTGGCGGGACCTGGATGCCATGGGGGTGCTGGAGGAGGAACGCGCCGGCGCAGACGCAGCGGGCCCGCGCGCCGGTGACGCGGGCGCGGGACGAGGCGGCGCCGGCGCGCGCGGCGGAGGACCGCCGGGTGCGCGCGGCGGCAGGGCGGGAGACCGCGGCGCCGGCGCGCGTGGCGCGGGCCAGCCGCGGGCAGGGCGCAAGGGCAGCGATGCGCGCGAGGAAGGCTCCGGCGCCGGCGAGGTGTCCCGCGTGGTGAGCGAGGAGGGCTGGGCGGTGCTGGTGGGCCGCAACGACCGCCAGAACGATTTCCTGACCCATAAGCTGGCGCGACCCGGCGACCTGTGGTTTCACGCCGCCCACGTGCCCGGCTCCCACGTGGTGCTGCGGCGCGACAGCCAGCCGGGCGATCCCAGCCGCCACACGCTGGAGGAGGTGGCCGGCTACGCGGCGTGGATGAGCAAGGACCGGAATTCCTCGCGCGTGTCGGTGCTGGTGGCCGAGAAGCGCCACGTGCGCCGCGCGCGGGGCGGGCCGGGCAAGGTCACGGTGGAGCGGGCGAAGACGCTGATCGTGCGGCCGCGCAAACCCGGGGGAAAGCAGGCCCCGGAAGCCTCCTGAAGGCAGCCCGGGCCTGGGGGGCCCCGGATGCCTTGTTCACCCCTTCCCCGGTCCTCCCGCCACGCGAACGTCCCCCTCCCGCCGGGTCACGCCCACGGCGTCCAGGTGCTCCAGCAGCGGCACGAGGTACTTCCGGGACAATCCGAACAGGTCCTTGAAGTCGGAGACCGCGAGTCTCGGCGCGGTGTGCAGCCGCTCGCGGACGAGGGCCGACGCGGCCACGAGCGCCGCCGGATCGAACACCAGGTCTGGCCCGAGCTTCACCAGGCTGCGCTCGAACAGCAGCCGCGCCAGGACCTCCGCGCCCTGCGGCCCGCCCAGGGCCGCGAGTTCCGCGGGCGGCCGCGCCTGCAGGCCCGCCTCGCGCGCGGCCTCGAGCATCGCGGCCGCCGCGCGGGCGGCGTCCGCCGGCAGCGCGACCTCCGCGGTGGCCGAGACCCGGTCCTCGCGCGCGTGCAGCACGCCATCCGCCACGGCGCGCGCCAGCAGCGAGTCGAAGAGGGCCGCGGGCACGCTGCGCTGCAGCCGGCTCTTGAGCTCGCCCTTGCCCACCCCGAAGCGCAGCGGGAATTCCCGGCGGAGGCTCTCCACCTCGGACATCAGGAGCGCGCGCGCCTCCTCGAACCGCCGCGCGGATACGTAGGCCCCGCCCACGCGCGCCGCGCGGCCGGCGGTCACGAGCTCGGCGAGCGCCTGTGGTGTCTCGGAGGGCGCGCACTCGGCCGCGCGCTCCAACTGTGCCGGGGTCATGGGGCCGGCCGAGGACTCCAGCGCCTCGGCCAGCCGATCGGCGGCAGTACCCCGCTCCAGCCGCCCGAGACGCTCGAGGCCCGCGGCGTCGTGCACGCGGTGGCGCTGCACGCCCGTCTCGATCACCGTGCCGCCCCCGAGCGTGGCGGCCGGCGAGGCCGCGCGCACCACGAAGCGGTCGCCACGCTCGGCCACCGCGGGACGGCGAAGTTCCAGCTGCGCCAGCGCGGTGCCTCCGGGCTCGAGGCCGGGAACACCCAGCAGGCGCAACACGCCCGGCGAGTCCGAGGATCCCAGGTGAAACGTCACCCGCGTGCGTTGGCCCAGCGGCCGCGGCGCGGCGCGCAGCAGTTCGAGCCTCACCGACACGCGCCGTCGCGGCTCGGCGGAGCCGGGAGAGACCAGCCAGTCGCCGCGCCGCGCCTCGTCGCGCGCCAGGGGATGCAGCGAGAGCGCCACGCGGCTGCCCGCACCGATGGCCTCCACCCGCCGGTCGTGCGACTCCACGGTGCGCACCCGCACGCTCCGGCCGGAGGGCTGCAGCGTGAGCGTGTCGCCCACGCGCACCCGCCCCCGCCACAGCGTGCCGGTCACCACGGTGCCGAAGCCTTCCAGGGTGAACACGCGGTCCACGGGCAGGCGCACCGCGCCGGTGTCGGAGCGCAGCGGCAGGCCGCCGAGGGCCGCCGCCACGCTGGCCTTGAGCGCCTCCGCTCCCTCGCCGGTGCGCGCGGAGAAGCGCGCCACGGGAGCGGCTGCGAATCGCGTGGCGCCCAGCACCTCGCGCAGCTCGTCCTCCACCAGCGGCAGCATCGCGGGGTCCACCAGGTCGCACTTGCTGAGCACGGCCACGCAGCGGGGAATGTGCAGCAGGTCCAGGATGGCGAGATGCTCGCGGGTCTGGGGCATCACGCCCTCGTCGGCGGCCACCACCAGCAGCACCAGGTCGATGCCGCCCACGCCGGCGAGCATGTTGTGGATGAAGCGCTCGTGCCCGGGCACGTCCACCACCCCGGCGCGCAGCCCTCCCGGCAGCTCCAGCGGTGCGAACCCCAGGTCGATGGAGATGCCCCGCTGCTTCTCCTCCTTGAGCCGGTCGGTGTCCACCCCGGTGAGGCGGCGCACCAGCGCGGTCTTGCCGTGGTCGATGTGGCCGGCGGTGCCGATCACGGCGAAGCGCTCAGGCACGGAGGCGCGCTCCTGCCCGCGCTCGCTGCGGACGGTCGTCCTCCTGCCTGTCACTCGCCGGGGCCCTGCTCGCGCCGGATCACGGCACCCACCGCGGAGAGCTTCTTCTCCAGCTGCTCGTAGCCGCGGTCCAGGTGGTACACGCGCGAGACGGTGGTCTCGCCGTCGGCGGCCAGTCCGGCCAGGACCAGGGCGGCGGAGGCTCGCAGGTCGGTGGCCATCACCTGCGCGCCGGTGAGGCGGCGCGAGCCGTTCACCACGGCCACGTTGCCTTCCACGCGCACGTCCGCGCCGAGGCGCTGCAGCTCCGGTACGTGGCCCCAGCGGTCGTGGTAAATGGTGTCGGTCACCACGCTCTGCCCGCTCGCGAGCGAGAGCACCGCGATCATCTGCGCCTGCATGTCGGTGGGGAACCCGGGGTAGGGCGCGGTGGTGACGCGCACCGCGGAGAGGCGGTGCGGGCTGGAGATGACGATCTCGGAGCCCTCGCACATCACGTTCGCGCCGGTCTCCTCCATCTTGCTGATGGCCGCCCTCATGTGCTCGGGCCGGGCGCCCTCGATGCGCAGGGTGCTGCCGGTGACCGCGCCGGCGGCCAGGAAGGTGGCCGCTTCGATGCGGTCCGGGATCACCGCGAAGGAGGCGGGCTTCAGCCGCTTCACGCCCTCGATCTCGATCCGCGAGGTGCCCTGTCCCCGGATCGGCACCCCGCACGCGGCCAGGAAGTCCCCCAGGCATTCGATGTCCGGCTCGCGGGCGGCGTTCTCGATCACGGTCTTCCCGTCCGCCAGCGCCGCGGCCATCATGAGGTTGCCGGTGGCGCCCACGCTCGGGAATTCGAAGAAGAAGCCGCAGCCCTTGAGCCTGGCGGCGGAGGCCTCGATATAGCCGTGCTCCACGGTCACCGCGGCCCCCAGCGCCTCCATGGCCTTCAGGTGCAGGTCCACCGGGCGCGGGCCCCACGCGCACCCGCCGGGCATGGACACCCGCGCCGTGCCGAAGCGCGCCAGCAGCGGCCCCAGCACGTAGATGGATGCGCGCATGGTCTTCACCAGCTCGTAGGGCGCGGTGGTGGACGTGATGGTGGTGGCGTCCACCGTCACGCTGCCGGAGCGGAATTCGGCCTTTGCCCCCAGTGTGCGCAGCAGCTCGCAGGTGGTGTGGACGTCCTTGAGGTCCGGGACGTTGTGCACCTCCACCGGGCCTTCCACCAGCAGCGAGGCGGTGAGCACCGGCAGCACCGCGTTTTTCGCGCCGCTCACGCGGATCGCGCCCCTGAGCGGATGACCGCCCTCGATCACGAAACGGTCCATGTCTCCCCTTCCCTTCCACGTACCCGGCCGGGACCGGGATTCCATTGCCCCGGGCGTGCGCCGGGGCGGGCCTACCGCCAGCCGAACAGCATCCGTGGACGGCCGGCCAGGTCGGGCCGCACCTCCGCGCGAGCGAACACGCCGCGGGAGCGGGCCAGCGAGAGCGCGGCGGCCTCCTGCTTCCATCCGATCTCGACCGCCAGCAGACCGGGGGCGGCCAGCCAGCGCGGGATCCCGGCGATGATCCGGGAGATGTGGTCCAGGCCCTCGGGGCCGGAGAACAGCGCCCCCGCGGGTTCGTGCCCGCGCACCTCCACCGGGAGGGCCTCCCGCTCCCCGTCGGCCACGTAGGGCGGGTTCGAGATCACCAGCGAGGCGAACCCGTCCCGGCAGCCGGCCGCCTGCAGCGGCTCGAACAAGTCCCCCTTCAACAACCGCACGCGGCCGGCGAGGCCGTTCTCGTACACGGTGCGCGCCGCCCACGCCAGCGCCTCGCCGGAGATGTCGGTGGCCGTGACCCGCGCCCGCGGGTCGGCCAGCGCCACCGCGGCGGCGATGCAACCCGACCCGGTGCCCACGTCCAGCGCGTGGCGCGGTTCCGGGATGCCCAGTTCCGCCCACAGTTCCAGCGCCGTGGAGGTGAGCAATTCCGTCTCCGGCCGCGGCACCAGCACTCCAGGCCCCACGCGCACGCGCGCGTCCAGGAACGGCACCCAGCCGATGAGGTCCTGCAGCGGCTCGCCCGCCGCGCGGCGGGCAGCGAGCGCGCGGGCGCGCTCCCACTGTTCGGGATCCGGGCTTCCGGCCCCCGTGAACAACTCCGCCCGCCGCACTCCCAGCACGTGCGCCAGGAGATCCTCGGCTTCGTGCGGCCCGACGGGACCCATCAGGGATTGGAGCTCGCGCAGGACCGCTTTCATCGGCTGGAAACTACCACGCGGCCGGGGGAACGCAAAGAAGCGCCCCGCAGGAGCGCCCCCGCGCGCAGGCAACAGGAGAGGGGTGGAGCCGCATACCCGGCTCCACCCCTCTCCTGTTGCCTGCCCGTGCGGCCCGCGGCGCCTCGCGGGGAACGATCAGTCCTCCTCCGCCGCCGCCTTCGCGTCCGCCAGCGAGCGCCCTTCCATGCGGGCCTGCACGTCGGCAGCGCGCAGCCCCTCCGTGAATTCCTCCAATTCCCCCTCCAGCACGCCTTGCAGGCGGTAGACGGTCAGGCCGATGCGGTGGTCGGTCACGCGGCCCTGCGGGAAATTGTAGGTGCGGATCTTGGCGCTGCGATCGCCGGTGGACACCTGCGAGCGGCGTTCCTTGGCCTGCTTCTCCTCCTGCTCGCGCTGCATGCGGTCCAGCAGGCGGGACTTGAGCACCTTGATGGCCTTGGCGCGGTTCTTGATCTGGGAGCGCTGGTCCTGGCAGGTGACCACCAGCCCGGTGGGCAGGTGCGTCACGCGCACCGCCGAGTCGGTGGTGTTCACGCCCTGGCCGCCGGGCCCGCCGGCGCGGTACACGTCGATCTCGAGGTCCTCCTGGCGGATCTCGACATCCACGTCCTCGGCCTCGGGCAGCACCGCCACCGTGACCGCCGAAGTGTGGATGCGCCCCGACGCCTCGGTGACCGGCACCCGCTGCACCCGGTGCACGCCGCTCTCGAACTTGAGCCTGCTGTAGGCGTCCCTGCCGTTGACCTGGAAGATGGCCTCCTTGAGACCGCCGATGCCGGAGGCGCCGCTGGTGTTCAGCACCTCGATTCCGTAACCCAGCTTCTCCGCGTACTTGGTGTACATGCGGTAGAGCTCGGCGGCGAACAGGGCGGCCTCGTCCCCGCCGGTGCCGGCGCGGATCTCCACGATCACGTTGCGGCTGTCGTTGGGATCCTTGGGCAGGAGGATCTCGCGGGCCCGCGCCTCCAGCCGCGCGAGCTCGTCACGCAGCCCGGGCAGCTCGGCCCGGGCCATCTCGGCCAGCTCGGCATCGTCGCTGCGGGAAACGGCCTCGTCGTCGGCGATCGAGCGCTCCAGGCGCACCAGGTCGTCGAAGCAGGCCACCGCGTCCTCCAGATCGGAGCGCTCCTTGGCCACCTTCTGCGTCTCACGGTGGTCGGCCAGCACCGCCGGATCCACCAGCCGCTCCGAAAGCTCCCGGTGGCGCCGCACCGCCTGCTCGAGGGCCCGCCTCATCCCGGATTCTTCGGCCACGTCCCCCTCACCCCTCGCAGGCCGCAGCCAGCGCCGCGTCGGGCGCCATGGCCGCGGTCTCTTCGTTCCACACCGCCTTGAGCGCGGTGATGGCCACCTCGAGCTGATCCATCGAAGGCTCGCGGGTGGTGAGCTTCTGGAGGTCCAGGCCGGGCTGGATCAGCCACGCCACGGGCCGCAGCGAGCTGTACTTCGCCGAGAGCCGCACGAATTCGAACCCCACACCCGCGATCACCGGGATGAACAGGAAGCGCTCCACGCGCTGCAGCCAGTTCTCCGGCTTGCCCAGCAGCGAGAACACCACGATGCTCAGCAGCATCACGATGAGCAGGAAGCTGGTGCCGCAACGGGGGTGGAAACGGCTGAACTGCTGCACGTTCTCCGGGGTGAGCTCCACGCCCGCCTCCAGCGCGTGGATGGTCTTGTGCTCCGCGCCGTGGTACTCGAACACGCGCTGCATCTCGCTCCAGCGGCCGATGCCCCAGAGGTAGAGCAGGAAGATCGCCAGCCGGAACACGCCGTCCACCAGGTTGAACCCCAGGCTGCTCCGCAGGTGGAACAGACCGGTGAGCCACAGCGGCAGCGCGAAGAAGGCCAGGAAGCCCAGCACCAGCGAGGCGGCCACGGTGAGCGGCAGCACCAGCGCCGAGAACCACGAGGTCTTCTTCTCTCCCGGCGCGGGGGCGGCCTCGCCCGGCTCGCGCGCGGCCTCGTCGGCCGCATAGGACAGCGAGGAGATTCCCAGCGACATGGCCTCGATGAGCACCACCGCGCCGCGCACCACCGGCCAGCCCAGCGGCTTGACCTTGCGGGTCACGGAGATGAACGGCTTCTCCTGCCACACGATCGCGCCGTCCTGGCGGCGCACCGCGGTGGCCACGCGGCCCGGGGAGCGCATCATCACGCCCTCGATCACCGCCTGCCCGCCCACGGGCAAAAATCGTCCCAAGGAATCCTCCGGGGGCCGCGCGGCCACGGCCCGGAAATCTCCGCCGGTCACCCCGCGCTGCCGCCGCGAAGCCCGCGGCCGGCCCGCCCGGGGGCCAAACAAACGGCGTGCGGGGCGCCGGAACCGGCCCCCCGCACGCCCTGGATCTTCGTCGCTACGAGGAGGCCGGAGCCTCGTCCTTCTTGGCGTACTTGCGGCGGAAGCGCTCCACGCGGCCGGCGGTGTCCATCAGCTTTTGCTTGCCCGTGTAGAACGGGTGGCAGTTGGAGCAGATTTCCACGTGGTGGCTGCCCATGGTGGAGCGGGTCTCGATGACATTTCCGCACGCGCAGAGGATCTTGCTGGTCTTGTAGTCGGGGTGAATGCCTGCCTTCATGGTCCTGGTCTTTCCGTGTTGCCGCCCGGGCCCAGGGGCCCCGCAGGCACGATCCGGTTCGACATTCCGGCCGCCGTGCCCCCGTGGACGGGTCTTCTCGTGGGGGCATTCGCGCCCCCGGTGGACTGCACGATTCTACAGCATGCGGGCTCCCGGGCCAACTTCGGCCCCAGGGGGGACCGCCCGGACTACGAGTTCATCATTTCCAGGAATTTCCTGTTGGTCTTGGACTCACTCATCTTCGAGATGAGGAACTCCATCGCCTCCACCGGGTTCTGCTCGTTGAGGAACTTGCGCAGGATCCAGACCTTGTTGATGGTCTCCGGCTCCATGAGCAGCTCCTCCTTGCGGGTCCCCGAGCGGTTGATGTCAATGGCCGGGTAGATGCGCTTGTCGGCGATCTTGCGGTCGAGGATCAGCTCCATGTTGCCGGTGCCCTTGAACTCCTCGAAGATCACGTCGTCCATGCGCGAGCCGGTCTCGATCAGGGCCGTGGCCATGATTGTAAGGCTGCCGCCGCCCTCGATGTTGCGCGCCGCGCCGAAGAAACGCTTGGGGCGCTGCAGGGCGTTGGCGTCCACGCCGCCGGAGAGGATCTTGCCGGAGTTCGGCACCACCGTGTTGTGGGCGCGCGCCAGGCGGGTGATGGAGTCGAGCAGGATCACCACGTCCTTCTTGTGCTCGACCAGGCGCTTGGCCTTCTCGATCACCATGTCGGCCACCTGCACGTGCCGCTCGGCGGGCTCGTCGAAGGTGGAGCTCACCACCTCGCCCTGCACCGAGCGCTCCATGTCGGTGACTTCCTCCGGGCGCTCGTCGATGAGCAGCACGATCAGCACGATCTCGGGGTGGTTCTCGGTGATGCTGTTGGCCAGTTTCTGCAGCAGGACGGTCTTGCCCGCACGCGGCGGGGAGACGATCAGCCCGCGCTGCCCCTTCCCGATGGGGGTCAGCAGGTCGATGATCCGCGTGCAGATGTCGCGGTTCTTGTTCTCGAGCTTGATGCGCTCCTGCGGGTAGAGCGGCGTGAGGTTGTCAAAGAGGATCTTCTCCTTGGCCGCCTCGGGGCTCTCGAAGTTCACCGCCTCGACGCGCAGCAGCGCGAAGTAGCGCTCCCCGTCCTTGGGGGGCCGGACCTGGCCCGAGATCGTGTCGCCGGTGCGCAGATCGAAACGCTTGATCTGGGACGGCGAGACGTAGATGTCGTCGGGACCGGGCAGGTAGTTGTAGTCCGGCGAGCGCAGGAAGCCGTAGCCCTCGGGAAGGATCTCCAGCACCCCTTCGGCGAAGATCAGACCGTTCTTCTGGGTCTGCGCCTCGAGGATCTTGAAGATCAGTTCCGATTTCCGCAGGCCGCTGGTTCCGGGAACGTTCATCTCCTGAGCCACCTGGAGCAGCTCCGAGATGGTCTTTCCCTTCATTTCCTGCAAATCCATTCCTTGGGCTCCTTCGCCGGGGCCGGCAAAACGGGTGGGGCCGGGACCGGGGCCGCCTGGGCGGCTCGTTGATCGAGGGTGGGTGTGTGGGTCGTAACGGTTTGTCCGAAAACGGGGTCTCCAGGGGTCGAACTCTGCGGGCTCCGGGCCGAGGGTTGGGCCCGCGGCGGCATTCGTCCAAGGTTCGGGGGCTTTGAAAGAACTCGCGTTACGAACAGGGATTGAACCCGATGGGATTTGGACGAGGCTTGCGGAAGCGCCGGGCGGGGAGCCCCATGGCCACGGCACTGGAAAGAGCCTACGGGCGGCCGCTGCCGGTGTCAACCGCCATTTTTTGATGCGCCGGGCCCCTCCCGCGATTCCCCGCGCCGGACCTCGCCCCCCGCCGCGGCCCTAGCGCGCGGCCCCGGAGCGCACGAACTCGATGGTGTTCCGCAGCCCCTGCCGGAAGTCCACCCGGGGCTCCCATCCCAGCCCGGCCCGGGCCTTCGCGGCGGACAGGTAGATGCGGCTCACTTCGCCGGGCCGCGCCTCGGAGTAGCGCACCGGCTGCGGGAACGGCACCAGTTCCTGCAGCAGGCCATACAGGCGGTTCACCGAAATGCCCTCTCCCCACCCCAGGTTGAATGCCTGGCCTTCCCCGCGCGACAGCGCCAGATGGTTGGCCTCCACCGCGTCCAGCACGTACAGGTAGTCGCGCTCGGCGTTGCCGTCGCCGTAGATCACCGGGACGCGGCCCTCGAGCATCATCCCGATGAAGATCGCGTTCACCCCCGCCTCGCCTCTGGGGTTCTGGCGCGGGCCGTAGATGTTGGGGTAGCGCAGCACCACCGTCTTCAGCCCGAACAGCCGCCGCTCGATCTCGAGATAGTGCTCCACGGTGTGCTTGGTGATGCCGTAGGGCGCCTCGGGGCTGACCGGGTGCTCCTCGTCCACCGGCAGGTAGCGGGGCTCGCCATAGATCGCCCCGCCGCTGGAGATGTACACGAAGCGTTCCACGCCGTGCTTGCGGCATAGCGTCAGCAGGCGGCAGCTGCCCACCACGTTGATCAGGGCGTCGCCAGCCGGGTCGTCCACCGACACCCGCACGTCAATCTGGGCGGCGTGGTGATTCACCACCTGGGGCCGGAAGTCCTGGAACACCCGGGCCACGGCGTCGGCATCGCGCAGGTCGGCCTCGTAGAAACGGGCCTGCGGCGGCACGTTGGGCAGGAAGCCGGTGCTCAGGTTGTCCAGCACCGCCACTTCGTGGCCCAGGGCCACGTAGCGGTCGGCGACGTGCGAGGCGATGAATCCGGCGCCGCCGGTGACGAGGATGCGCAAGGTGGTCTCCAGGAGGGTCTGCGGTTCCCGGGCAGGACGGGACGCGCCCGAAGGACGTTTTCGGCGGCCGGCCGCCGAATCTTGAGCCGAATTCGCGGGGCTTCCGGGCGCTCCCCGCGCTACCGGTGGCTGCGTCCCCCCCGGCGGCGACGGCGCTTCCCGGGCCGGGCTCCCCCCGCCGGGGACCCGGCCGCGGCCGGCGCGGCGACGCCGGAACGGTGCTCCTCGTCGCCCTCCCGGGGTCCGATCCCGATGGCCCGCGGGGCGGCGCCGGGCGGCTCTGCGGCCACCGCGGGCCGGCCCGGCGCGGAGATGCCCGGGACCCGCTGCAGCAGCAGGCGCGGCTCGGTCATCTCGCGCATCGCGGCGCGCACCCCTTCCCGGCCCTGCCCGGAGGCCTTCACGCCGCCATAGGGCAGGTGGTCGAAGCGCAGGGTGGGATAGTCGTTCACCACCACCGCACCCACCTCCAGCCTGCGGAAGGCCCGCTCCGCCCGGCCCGGATCGGAGGTGAACACCGCGGCCTGCAACCCGTAGCGCGAGTGGTTCACCCGGTCGAGGGCCGCCTCGAAATCGTCGTAGCCCTCCACCAGCGCCACCGGGCCGAAGACTTCCTCACGCGCCAGGCGGCTGTCGCCCGGGGCGTCCTCCAGGATGCACGGCGTGAGCACCGGGCCGCGACGCTCGGCCGCCAGCAGCGTCTTCGCGCCGCCGCGCACCGCCTCCGCGGTCCAGGACCGCACCCGGTCCTGGGCTGCGGCGTCGATCATCGGGCCCACCACCGTGGCGGGATCGGCCGGGTCGCCCACGGCGAGGTCCTCCGCGGCGTGTGCGAACAGCCGCGCGAAGCGGCGCAGCGCGCCGCGCTCCACCAGCACCCGCTGCACCGAGATGCACACCTGCCCGGCATACAGGAACGCGCCCAGGGCCAGCCGCACGGCGGCCCATTCCAGGTCGGCATCCCCGTGCACCACCGCGGCCGCGTCCCCGCCCAGCTCCAGCACGCAGCGCCTGCCGGAAGCCAGGGCGCGCAGCTTCCAGCCCACCGCGTCGCTGCCGGTGAAGGACAAGAGCTTCACGCGCGGGTCCGTGGCCAGCGCCTGGGCCACGTCCGCGCCGCACGGCAGCACCTGGATCGAGGCGGGCGGCGCGCCGGCTTCGACCACGAGCCGGCCCAGGTGCAGCGCGGCGGACGGCGCCTGCGGCGGCGGCTTCACGATCACCGGATTGCCGGCCGCCACCGCCGGCGCCACCTTGTGCGCCACCAGGTTGAGCGGGAAGTTGAACGGGGTGATGGCCGCCACCACCCCCACGGGGAACCGCTCGGTCCGCGCCAGGTAGTCCTCGCCGCCGGGCTCCACGTCCATCGCGTGCGCCTCGCCGAGCGGCTGCAGGGCCTCCACGGCGGCCCACGCGAAGGTGCGCACCGCGCGATCCACCTCCAGGCGGGCGAAGCGCAGCGGCTTGCCGGCCTCGCGCACGATCATCCCGGCCAGCAGTTCGCCGTCGCGGCGCAGCAGGCGGGCCACCTCGGCCAGCACCGCCGCGCGCGCGTGGCGCGGCCACGCGGCCAGCGCCGGCTCCGCCAGGCTCGCCGCTTCCAGCGCGCGCTCCATCTCCCGCGGCCCGGCCTGCCCGACCATGGCCACCGGCAGCCCGGTCCAGGGCGAGAGCACCGGCGCGGGGTCGGCTCCCCGTTCCCAGCGATGGGCGATCAGCAGGCTGGAGGCCTCACTGCCGGGATGCGGGGCGGTTGCAGGCTGGTGCGCCGGTTTCGCCGCGGGGTTCTTCCTCGTTCCGGCGGCCGCGACGGGCCCCGCAGGAGTGCCCCTCTTCCGCGCCCGCGCGGGGCGCTTCGGCGCGCTAGCCACGGGCGCGAAGGTCGCGGCCGGTCATCTCGGGCGGGGCTTCCAGGCCCAGCAGGCCCAGGAACGTGGGCGCCACGTCGGCCAGGATGCCGCCGGAGCGCAGCGGCCGGCGCTCTTCCGCCTCGGCCACGATGAACGGCACCGGATTGGTGGAGTGCGCGGTGTGCGGGCCGTGGGTGGTCTCGTCCCACATCTGCTCGCAATTGCCGTGGTCGGCGGTGACCATCACGGCACCACCCCGCGCCAGGATGGCGTCCACCACCTGGCCCACGCCCGCGTCCACGGTCTCCACGGCCTTGACGGCCGCCTCCAGCACGCCGGTGTGACCCACCATGTCGGGATTGGCGTAGTTCAGCACGAACGCGTCGAACTTGCCCGAGGCGACCTGGGCCAGCATGGTGCGGGTCACCTCGGGGGCGCTCATCTCCGGCTGCAGGTCGTAGGTGGCCACCCGGGGCGAGGCGATCATGATGCGCTCCTCGCCCGCGAAGGGGGTCTCCTCGCCGCCGTTGAAGAAATACGTGACGTGGGCGTACTTCTCGGTCTCCGCCAGTCTCAGGTTGGTGAGCCCGTTCGCGGCGAACACCTCGGCCAGGATCCGGGTCAGGCGCACGTTGTCGAAGGCCACCGGGAACGGGAATTCCTCGCGGTAGCGGGTCATGGTCACCAGCTCGATTCCCGGCACCTGCCGCGGAAAGCCGTCGAAGGCGGGATCGGCGAGCGCGGCACACAGCTCGCGCGCACGGTCGGCGCGGAAGTTGAAGCAGATCACCCCGTCGCCGGGACGCAGCGGGCCCCGCGGCGCGCCGTCGCCGATCGCCACCGGCTCCATGAATTCGTCGGTCCTGCCGGCGGCGTAGGAAGCCCGGATGGCCTGCACCGGGTCAGGCAGCAGCGGCCCCTTCCCCTCCACCACCACGTCCCAGGCGCGTCGCACGCGTTCCCATCGCTTGTCGCGGTCCATGGCGTAGTAGCGGCCGCCGACGCTGGCCACGTCGCCCACGCCGAGGGTGCGAATCCGCTCCTGCAGCTCGGACATGAAGCCGGCGCCGCTCTGGGGCGGCGTGTCGCGCCCGTCCAGGAATGCGTGCACGTGGACCCTGTCCAGCCCCTGCTGCCGGCACATCTCCAGCAGCGCCCACAGGTGCCGCTGGTGGCTGTGCACGCCCCCGTCGGAGAGCAGGCCCATCAGGTGCAGCGCGCCGCCGCGCTGCTTCAGCGCGCGCACCAGGTCCACGAACGCCGGGATACGGAGGAACTCGCCGGACTCCACCGACCTGGAGACGCGCACCAGGTCCTGGTACACGATGCGGCCCGCGCCCAGGTTCAGGTGGCCAACCTCGGAGTTGCCCATCTGGCCGGCCGGGAGGCCGACCTCCTCGCCGGACGTGATCAGCGAGGTCCACGGGAACTCGCGCCGCAGCCGGTCGTAGTTGGGGGTGCGGGCGATGGCCACGGCGTTCATCCGGGGGTCGTCGCGGAGCCCCCAGCCGTCCATGATGACCAGCGCGACGGGTCGGCGTCGGGACATCAGTGTCTGATCTTCTCCCAGTACTTCGCGAAGTTGAAGTTGGGGCTGCGCTCGGCGGTGTGGCAGCGCCGGCAGCTCTGCTCGTCGGGGTGGCCGATGATGGTGGACTTGCGCTCCGAGTCCCGGGCCACCGAGTGCTTCACGCCCGCGCCGTGGCAGCTCTCGCACTGCACACCCTGGAACAGCGGGTCCGGCCGGGCGGGATTGAAGCCGCCGGGGCTGCCCAGCCCCACCACGTGGCACTTCAGGCATTCCTGCTCGCCCTGGTTGCCCTCCTTGACCAGCGTCTGGTAGGCCTTCGCGTGGGGCGTGCGCGACCAGGCGTCGGTGATGCCCTGGTGGCAGTTCACGCACACCTGGAAGGAGGCCCACTGCGGGGATGTCTCCAGCTTCAGGGGCGCGCCCTTCGCCCCGCCCGCCCCGCGCACCCGGTCCAGGTCGATCTTGAACTCCTTGACGATGTTCTCGGCGAGTGTGTCCTTGCCCACGCGGTCGTCGAGGGGCGTCTGGCGCGGCGAGGGGTCGGACAGTCTGTGGTTGCGGTCCAGGTTGAAGCGCAGCTCCGCCACGAAGCGACCCCGGTCCCCGTTGGCCACCACCCAGGTGTTCCCGGCGCGGCGCGGCGGGTCCACGATCTGCTCGTTGGTGTGGCCGGTGACCACCACGTCGATGCCGGGCATGTCGGTGGCGAACTTGAGCGCCTCGGTGGAATTCATATGCACCAGCGCCACCACCACGTCGGCCTTCTTGCGCGCCCGGGGCACCCACTCGGCGGCCGCCTGCAGCGCCGGCAGCACGGTGAGCTTGCGCTTCTCCTTCTCGAAGTAGAAGTCCATGGGGCCCTGGTGGCGCTCGTCCAGGAAGGACAGCACCGCCACCTTGAACTTCTCGTCGGGCAGGTTCTCACTGGGAATGCCGCGGTACTCCTTGATGATCATGGTCTCGCCCAGCGGCTTGCGCGTGTCCGACCACACGATGTTGGTGGTCAGCAGCGGCAGCCCCTGCATCGCGTCGAGCAGGGTCTGGATCCCCTGGGAAAAGTCGAAGTCCGCCACCGTCACGGCGTCGTAGTGCATCATGTGGAAGGCCTTGAGTCCCGCCTGGGCCTTCATCTTCTCGTCGAAGGAACCCGGCGCGAAGAAGTCCCCTCCGGCGACCAGCAACCGGTGGCCGGGCTCTCCCGCGGCCTTCTTGAGGTAGGCGACCCTCCGGGCCACCCCGCCATACTGGCCCGCGTGTCAGCCACAGGGCTCGATGTTGCCCTTGAAGTCGGCGATGAAGTCGAGGGTGAAGTCCGCCGGCGCGGTGGCGCTGTTGGGGCTGCCCGCGGCCAGCAGCCCGAACGAAAGCGCCATCAGCACCCGCACGCCGAGCGTGGCGATACGATGGGGATTCATGGTCCAGGGTCCCTCTTCCTCGTGCCCGGGATCGCGCCGGGGTTACAGCAGCTTCTGGACGGCCGCTTCCAGCGTGGATTCGTCGGTGTAGCCGATGAACTTGCCCACCACCTGGCCGTCGCGGTTGATCACGAACACCGTCGGGTAGCCCACCAGGCCGCCGAACGAGTCGGCCGTGCCTTCCACGCTGTAGGCCACCGGGTAGGGAATCTGGTTCTTCGTCACGAACGGGGCCACACGGGAGTGGTCGTTGGGATCGTCCGCCACGCCCAGCACCACCAGGCCCTTGTCCTTGTACCGGTCGTACAGCGTGACCAGGTGCGGGATCTCCTTCTTGCACGGCGGGCACCAGGTGGCCCAGAAGTCCACCAGCACCACCTTGCCCTTGAGGTCGGCCATGCGCGCCGTGCCCCCGTCCACGGTCTTCAACTCGAACGCCGGGGCCGGCCAGGGCTTCTCGCCGCCCGGGGTCGCCTGCACTTCACCGGCCGGCGCTTCCGGCGGCGTGTTGACCGCCTGCCCGGCGCCGCCGTGGGCGGCTTCGGTGGCAGGCGCTTCTTTCCTCTGCGCGCAGCCAGTGGCCAGCACGGCCAAGAGCGCCGCGAGGAGCAGGGAGGTCGGGAGGGCGCTGCGGGAGAATCGAACGGTCATTCCATCACCCCACGCTGGGCAGCCACTGGCTGAACCAGTTCGAGAGCACGGTAAGGTAACCGGTGAGGATGAGCAGGCCCGCGGCGATCATCACCACACCGCTCACCACTTCCACCGTGTGGAGGTGCTTCTTGAAACCCTGGAAGAACTTGAAGAACCCGTTCACCGCCGCGGCCGCCAGCAGGAACGGCAGCCCCAGCCCCAGCGAGTACACCGACAACAGCAGGATGCCCTTGGCCACGGTGTGCTGCGCGGCCGCCAGCGTGAGGATGGCCGCCAGGATGGGGCCGATGCAGGGCGTCCACCCGAAGGCGAACGCCAGCCCCACCACGTAGGCTCCCAGGGGGCTGATCGGGCGCTCGCGCGCCTGGAAGCGCTTCTCGTAGGTGAGGAAGGGGATCTTCAGCAGCCCGGTCATGTGCAGGCCGAACACGATGATCACCACCCCCGCCACCCGCGCCAGCAGCACCGAGTTGTGCTTGAGGAACGCGCCCACCAGGGTGGCCGAGGCCCCCAGCGCCACGAACACCGTGGAGAAGCCCAGCACGAACGCCAGCGCGGCAAACATCACCTTGCGGGCGGCCTTGTCCCCCTGCATCTCCTCCAGGGACACCCCGGAGATGAACGACAGGTACCCCGGGACGATCGGCAGCACGCAGGGGGAGATGAACGAAGTGAGGCCGGCGACGAAGCTGACGAAGATGGACACTTCCTGGTTCAAGGCGGACTCTCCCGGTGGCGCCCGTACGGCGCGGTAACACTTCAAGATAGCAGAGCCGGACAGGGGCCGTCAAAGCCGGGGCGGGCTGCCGGAAGTGGGACGGCCGGCGCCGCCCGGAGGTTGCCATCCGGCGGAGGCGGGCCTGGCGGGCGCCGGTCCGGGCGGGGGTTGGCGCCGGCTTGACCCGACCGCAATCCTGGCCGATGCTCGCGGCCTATGGCCGCTCCTGTCCCATCCGGCTCCGCCGCCAGCCCGCTGCTCGCCCGCCGCGTGATCTGCGCGGCGATGACCGCGGCCACGCTGCTCTACACCGTCCTCGGCTGGTTCGTGATCGCGCGCGCCCGCGTCGTCCCCGAAGGCGCGATCCCGCCCGTGATCCAGTACGCGCTGATGGGCGCGGCGCTGGGGATGCTCCTCGCGGGCTCGTGGCTCTCGCTGCGCGCCACGGACGTCCCCGCCGAATCCCCCCCCGGTGGCGATCCGGTCTCCCCGGTGGCGCTCGACTCGCTCCGCCGCGGGCTCATCGCCCTGGTGGTGCTGGAGGGCAGCGCGCTGGTGTTCACGGTGACGGCCGTGGTGTCGGGACGCCTCGAGATGCTGGCGGGGCCACTGGTGTGCGCCGGACTGATGCTCCGGATGTGGCCGCGGGAAAGCGGCTCCTGACGCCCGGCGCCGGGGCAGATTCCCCCGTCCCAGCTCCTCCCGCCCCGCCGCCGCCCGGCTTGCCCTCTCCGGTCGTTCTGATATTCTCGCTCCGACTTCCTCACCATCTTATTATTGGGAACATGGCCTCCTGGCCCGGGGCGCCCGCCCGCGCTCCGCTGCGAACGGAAGGACTCCCGCGATGAACATCCTGGTCCTCGGCGGCGGCGCGCAGGGGCGCGTCCTGGCTTCTGACCTGGCCCGCTCCATGCCGGCCGCGCGCATCAACGTGGCCGACCTGCGACGGCCCGAACTCCCCCGGTTGCCCAACATCGAGTTCACCGAGGCCGACTGCTCCTCCGTGGAGACCGTGGCGCGCCTGTTGCGCGACCACGACCTGGGTGTGGGGGCGCTGCCCTCCCGCTTCGGCTTCGGCGCCATGCAGGCGGCCATCGAGGCGCGCCGCGACCTGGTGGACGTGAGTTTCTGCGCCGAGGACCCGCTGACGCTGGACGCCGCCGCGCGCAAGGCCGGCGTGGCGATCCTGCCCGACTGCGGGCTGGCACCGGGGCTCTCGAATCTCGCCGTGGGCCGCTCCTTCGCCGTCGGCGGGCCCTTCGACGAGGCGGTGATCTACGTGGGCGGCGTGACGCAGGATCCGACGAAGCCTTACGGCTACGTGATCACCTGGTCGCCCGACGACCTGCTGGAGGAGTACACCCGCCCGGCGCGCGTGCTGCGCGGCGGCCGGGAAGTGAGCTTCCCGGTGTTCACCGAAATGGAGACCCTGGAGGTGCCCGGCGTCGGCACCATGGAGGCTTTCACCAGCGACGGCCTGCGCACCCTGATCACCACCCTGCCGGGGGCGAAGGAGATGGCCGAGAAGACGCTGCGCTGGCCCGGCCACGTGGCCGCCATCCAGCCGCTTCTGAAGAGCGGCCGGCTGGTGGAGGAATTCCGGGCGCGCTGCGCCGAGGTGCCCCCCAACGACCTGGTGGCCTTCCTGGTGCGCGTGCGGCGCGACAAGCGCGTCGAGACCTTTTCCATGGTGGACCGGTACGATCCGGCCACGGGCCTGAGCGCCATGGCCCGCACCACCGCGCTGACCACCTCGGTCACCGCGCAGCTGGCCGCGGCGCGCGCGGTGCGCGAACGGGGCGTGCTGCCGCTGGAGCACGTGGCCCGCGACGCGGCCGCCTACGACTTCATCGTGGGGGCGCTGGATCGGCGCGGCGTAAAACTGGTCCACACCCCGTGAGCCTGCCCGCGTTCCGCCCCGCGCCGCTGGCCACCCTCGCCCGGTGGCTGTTTCCCGCCCTCGACGGCACCGGCCCGGTGCTGGGCGTGCCCCGCGCCAACCTGGCCTTCCCCGACGCGCGCATGGAGATGCGCCTGCTGGGCGGGAGCGTGGAGGCGCCGCTGGGAGTTGCCGCGGGGCCGCACACGCAGCTGGCGCAGAACCTGGTTTCGGCGTGGCTGTGCGGGGCGCGGTTCATGGAGCTCAAGACGGTGCAGGCCCGCGACGACATCGAGGTGGCGCGCCCGTGCATCGACTCCGCGGACGAGACCTACAACTGCGAGTGGTCCCAGGAGCTGGCGCTGGAGCAGTCCTTCGACGAGTACCTGAAGGCCTGGGTGCTGGTGCACGTGCTGGCCCGCCGCATGGGCCGTCCCGGACCGGGCGTGATCTTCGACATGAGCGTGGGCTACGACCTCGAGGGCATCCGCGGCGGGAAGATGCAGCGCTTCCTGGCCCGCATGCGCGACGCCGGCGCCGAGGTGGCCGCGGCCCTGGAGGAAGTGGCGAAGGTGGAGCCGCGGGCGCGGGAGGTCGAGGTCCCGGCGCGCATCTCCGGCGCCGTGACCCTCTCCACCATGCACGGCTGCCCGCCGGCGGAGATCGAGCGCATCGCCCGCTACCTGCTGGAGGAGCTGGGGGTGCACACCTGGGTGAAGCTCAACCCCACGCTGCTGGGCCCGGACACCCTGCGGGGACTGTTGAACGCGCGCCAGGGATTCGACATCGAGGTCCCCGACGCGGCCTTCGAACACGACCCGCGATTCGGCGACGCCGTGGCCATGATCCGCAACCTGGCCGCCGCCGCGAAGTCAGTGGCCGCGCGACCCGCCGGCGCGCCCGGGCGCGACGTCACCTTTGGCATCAAGCTCTCCAACACCCTCGAGGTCCGCAACCGCGGGCGGGTGTTCCCGCCGTCCGAGCCGATGATGTACCTCTCCGGCCGCGCGCTGCACCCGCTCACGCTGACGCTGGCGCACCGGCTCACCGAGGAGCTGGACGGCACCGTGCCCATCTCCTTCTGCGGCGGCGCGGACGCCGACAATTTCCCCGACCTGGTGGCCGACGGGCTGGGGCCGGTCACGGTGTGCACCGACCTGCTCAAGCCAGGCGGCTACGCGAGACTGGGGCAGTACCTGTCCAACCTCGGCGCGGCCATGGAGACGGCCGCGGCGAAGACGCTGGCGGAGTTCACGGGGACCGGCGCCCGGGAGCGCCTGGCCCGGCACGCCGCGCACGTGGCCGGCGAGCCCCGCTATGCGCGCCGCGAGCGGCCCATGGCCACCAAGCGCTCCCGCGAGCTGGGAGCATTCGACTGCGTGGCCGCCCCGTGCATGGAGGCCTGTCCGGCGCACCAGAATGTGCCCGACTACATGTTCCTGGTGGCCCGCGGCCGGCGCGCCGAGGCGCTGGACGTGATCCTGCGCACCAATCCGCTGCCCACCGTGACCGGCAGCATCTGCGACCAGCCGTGCATTGATGCCTGCGTGCGCAACCACTACGACGCGCCGCTGGCCATCCGCGAGGTGAAGCGCTTCGCCGCGGAGGCGGCCCCGGCCAGCACGCCGGCCCCGGGCAGGGACCACGAGGCGCGCGTGGCGGTGATCGGCGCGGGCCCGGCGGGTCTTTCGGCCGCGTTCTACCTGCGCCTCGCGGGCCTGCGCGTGACCCTCTTCGACGCCGCGCCCGCCCCCGGCGGCATGGTCTCGGGCGTGGTGCCGGAATACCGGCTGCCCGCGGCGTCCTCGCAGCGCGACATCGAACGGGTGAAGTCCCTGGGCGCGGAGGTGCGCACCGGCGTGCGCCTGGGCTCCGGGGCGAACCTCGACAGCCTGAGGCGCGAGGGCTTCCGGAACTTCGTGGTGGGCGTGGGCGCGCAGCGCGGGCGGCGGCTGGGCGTGCCCGGAGACGACGCCGCGGGCGTGACCGACGCGCTCGAATTTCTGCGCCATGCGCGCCGCGGGGGCGCGCAGGACCCCGGCCCGCGGGTGCTGGTAGTGGGCGGAGGCAACACCGCCATGGACGCCGCGCGCACCGCGCGCCGCCTGGTGGAGGCTGGATCCGTCACGCTGGTCTACCGCCGCTCGCGCGCGGCCATGCCCGCCGATCCCGAGGAGATCCACGCGTGCGACCTTGAGGGCGTGGAGATCCGGGAGTGGCTGGCGCCGGTGGAGGTGGTCCTGGATTCCCCGGTTGGCATTCCCGCGGCCGGTGGTCCGGACGCCACCGCCACCGAAACGCCCCGGCGGGCCGTGGGCCTGCGCTGCCGCCCGATGAGGCCCGGCGCGACGGACTCGTCCGGGCGCGCCCGGCCGGTGCCCACGGGCGAGCCCGACGTGGTGCTGCCGTGCGAGCTCATCATCCCGGCGGTGGGCCAGGACACGGCGCTGGATTTCCTGGACGGCGAGGACGTGGAGATCGGGCGCGACGGCACGCTGCGCGTGGACCCCGGGACCGGCGAGACGCGCGTCCGGGGCATCTTCGCGGGCGGCGACGTGGTGCGCGGGCCGGCCTCGATCATCGAGGCGGTGGCCGACGGAAGGCGCGCCGCCGCGGAGATCGCGCGCCGCCACGGATCGGCGCTGCCCTCTGAAGTGGAGCTGGAAAAGTTCCTGGGGTTGCCGGAACTGATGGCGAAGCGGGCCGCGCGGGCGCCGGCGGAGCCGGTCCCGGTGCTCCCGGTGGCGCGCCGGCGGGGCTTCGACGAGGTGAACCTGCCTTTCGGCGCGGACGCCGCCGCGCGCGAGGCGTCGCGATGCCTGGACTGCGACGAGGTCTGCAGCCTGTGCGTGACCGTGTGCCCCAACCGGGCGCTGCAGGCGTTTGCCATGTCGCCGCTGAGGGTGGAGCCCGGGGAGCTGGCGATGCGCGGGGGCGCGCTGGTGCCGGCGGACTGCGCCGCCTTCGAGGCGCGCCAGCGGGTGCAGATCGCGCACGTGGCCGACTTCTGCAACCGCTGCGGCAATTGCACCACCTTCTGTCCCACCCGCGGCGAACCGTGGCGGGCCAAGCCGAGCTTCTGGCTCGACGTGGCGGGCTTCGAGTGCGCCGGAGACGACGCGTACCGCGCGGAGCGCTCCGGGGAGGCCGTGGTGCTCGAGGCGAAGATCGGCGGCGGCAGGCACCGCCTGGCGGTGAGCGGGAACGAAGCGGTGTATCGCGGTCCGAAGGTGCGCGCCTTCTGGAGGGTGGAAGGCTGGAAGCTGGTGTCCGCGGAGCCGGTGGGCATACTGGCGGAGGGCGAGCGGGTGGACCTCCTGCCGTGCGCCACGCTCATCGCGCTGCTGCCGGCGCTGGAGCAGCTGCCGGGCTGGTAGGCGCTACCTCTCCACCCCGGTGAACAGCACCGCCACCACCTCGTCTTCCCGCACCAGCCCTGCCGCGCGCAGCTCCAGCAGGCCCGCGAGCCCGGCGGTGCCGGTGTGGTCGGCGGGCGCGGCCGTGGCGGAGCGCGCCAGGTCGCGCGCCTCGCGCAGGCGCTCCTCGGAGACCGTCACCGGCCAGCCGCCGCTGGCGATCATCCCCTCCACCACCGCGAACCAGTCGTAGGTCTCGTCGTCCAGGATGCCGTGCGCCGCGCTGCGCGGCGTCTGCTCCCACGGCCACATGTACTCCGCGCGGTGCGCCCGTGCGTGGCGCAATGCCTCGCGCACCTCCGGGGTCCCGGCCTTGCCGCGAAGGAAGTCCGCGCCCGCCGCGTCGCGGGCGTGCCCCGGCCCGCCGGGCGGCGAGTGCCCCAGGCGCTCCATCGCACGCGCGCGCAGTTTCTCGTAGGCGCGCCGCAGCGGCCACGCGCCGCGGGTCTGCACCGCGTGCAGACGAGGCGCGCCGAACGAGGCGCCCGCCGCAGCCGCCTCCCGCAGGCCCTGCGCGCAGGCGCTGGCCAGCGCCCCACCCCCCACCTGCACGAACAGCCGGTCGAGGCGGGCGCCCGCGCGGTCTAGCTCCGCGGCCATCTCCCAGGCGAGCGTCTCGCCGCCCTCCACCGTGAGCCCGTTGTCGCTGCCCTGGCAGCAGAAGGGCAGCGCCCCGGCCGCGGTGGCCGCGCGGAACGCGTGGACGCACGGATCGCCCGCGACGCCGGCGATCCGGCGGCAGATTTCGACCCGCGCACCCAGCGAGCGCAGCCGCTCCAGCACCCGCGGGTTGGCATCCTCGGGCACGAACACGCGCAGCGTCCGCTCCGCGGCCCGGGCCACCACCGCCGCCGCGAGCGCGGCATTGCCGCAGCTGGCGATCGCGAGGTCCGGCGGCACCGCCGCGGGCCCCGGGCCGTCCCCCGCGGGGTGTGGCCCCGCCCCGTCAAGGTCCACCGCGCTCCGCGCCCGCTCGCGCAGCTTCGCAACCACATCAAGATACAGCGCGATCCCCATGAGATGACGCGCCTTGTGGGATCCGGAGACGTTCCCGGTTTCGTCCTTCACCCAGGCCGCCCCGGGGGACTTCAGACCCAGCCGCGCGGTCAGCTCCGGGTGCGGGGCGAAGGACGTGGAGCGGAATCCGTGGCCATCCACGGCAGCCACGGCGCGGTCGAAACCCTTCACGAGGGCGATGAAGTCGGCGTCGGAAAGACCCCCCGCCCGGGCCACGTGCCAGGAGTGCAGGAACTCGCGGAAGCGCACGAAGGGGTTGGGATCACCCTGCCGGGGAAAGTCGGCCAGGTCGGCCGGGAGCACGCGCGCGACGACGTGGTCGGCGCCGTCGCCGGATCCGGCGTTGGGGCAGCGGAACGGCCAGAAGCGGCCGTCGGGTCCGGGCATCGGCGCGGCGCATCCGGCGCACACCAGGCGCGAGGCCGCGGGGGGGATCCCCCCGAATCCGCCGGAAGAAGCGCCGGCCGACCCGCCGCCGGCCGCGCCGCCCGCGAATGCGCGACCCGGTCCGCTCACGATCCGACCGTCACACCCGTGCGCTGGTTGAACTCCCCGATCATCGCGTCCCACACCGGGAGGAGCTCGCGCAGGCCGCGCCAGAACGACTGACCGCGGCGCACCTCGAACT
>JACRLI010000021.1:109211-121344 GCA_016235265.1 Candidatus Eisenbacteria bacterium | reverse complement strand
CCGGTGCACAGGTGCTGCATGGCTGTCGTCAGCTCGTGTCGTGAGATGTTGGGTTAAGTCCCGCAACGAGCGCAACCCTTGTCCTTAGTTGCTACCATTCAGTTGAGCACTCTAAGGAGACTGCCGGTGGTAAACCGGAGGAAGGTGGGGATGACGTCAAGTCCTCATGGCCCTTACGTCTGGGGCTACACACGTGCTACAATGGTCGGTACAAAGGGTTGCAAGACCGCGAGGTGGAGCTAATCCCATAAAACCGATCTCAGTTCGGATCGGAGTCTGCAACTCGACTCCGTGAAGTCGGAATCGCTAGTAATCGCCAATCAGCAGGTGGCGGTGAATACGTTCCCGGGCCTTGTACACACCGCCCGTCAAGCCACGAAAGCAAGTCAGACCCGAAGTCGGTGAGCCAACCGCAAGGAGGCAGCCGCCTAAGGTAAGGCTAGCGATTGGGGCTAAGTCGTAACAAGGTAGCCGTACCGGAAGGTGCGGCTGGATCACCTCCTTTCTAGGGAGACCTGGCAAGGGCTTCGGCCCGAGCCGGATCCTAGGTCGTCAAGCTGGCCTTCCACACGTGCGCTATTCTTCCTCTTACTCTTCCGGAGCTCTGGGTCCGCACTGCAGGGAACCCGGCCGGGACCACCCAAGCACAGTTCACGAGACCGGCTTCCGTCGATCACGCGATTGACGGGGCGGTCGGCTGTCGCGCGGGGAAAGGATCCGCCGGCGAGGCTCTGCGCATCACCCTGGTGCAAACCCGGGTGAGACGAGGGCCTGTAGCTCAGGTGGTTAGAGCGCACGCCTGATAAGCGTGAGGTCGGTAGTTCAACTCTACCCAGGCCCACCACCTTGAGCCTCAACAACGGACCGCTCCGGAAAGTCCCTTCGGGGATATAGCTCAATTGGGAGAGCGCCGGCTTTGCAAGCCGGAGGCTGCGGGTTCGATCCCCGCTATCTCCACCAATCGGGAACCCGAGGCGGCGCCTGCCGCAAACAGGCACAAGAGGATTTCGGCGCGCGAGCGTCGCAACGGTTTCTGCGGTCCTTCAGTGGTCCGCGATCGTTCTTTGACAACTGCAACTTTCACGACAGTTTTGCCGAAGCGAGCACCTTAATGTGTTTTCGGCCAAGTTACTAAGAGCACACGGTGGATGCCTTGGCACGAGTAGGCGATGAAGGACGTGGTAAGCTGCGATAAGCCGCGGTGAGCTGCAAACAAGCTTTGACCCGCGGATTTCCGAATGGGGCAACCCGCCGGGGCCATACCCCGGCGCCTGACGACTGAATACATAGGTTGTCAGGGGCTAACGGAGGGAAGTGAAACATCTCAGTACCTCCTGGAAGAGAAATCAACCGAGATTTCCTGAGTAGCGGCGAGCGAAAGGGAAACAGCCTAAACTGGCTCGTACGTTACAGCCTGCACGCGCTGTACGAGCGGTGTTGCGGGGTCGACAGGTCGTAGTGCGGACGCGACCACGGAGTTACAAAATCGAAGGCTAGTGGAACCGCTTGGGAAAGCGGACCAAAGAGGGTGAAAGTCCCGTACGCGAAAGCCCGAGATCTCCGGTCGTCACCCCAAGTACCACGGGACACGAGAAATCCTGTGGGAATCTGGGAAGACCACTTTCCAAGGCTAAATACTCACTCGTGACCGATAGCGAACAAGTACCGTGAGGGAAAGGTGAAAAGAACTCCTGGCGGAGAGTGAAATAGAACCTGAAACCGTGTGCTTACAAGCGGTCGGAGCCTGGCCTGGGCTTGCCCAGGAACGGGTGACGGCGTGCCTTTTGCATAATGATCCGGCGAGTTACTCGTATGCAGCGAGGTTAAGCGCCTAAGGCGCGGAGCCGTAGCGAAAGCGAGTCCGAATAGGGCGTTGAGTTGCATGCGGTAGACCCGAAGCCAAGGTGATCTAGCCATGGGCAGGATGAAGCGCGTGTAACAGTGCGTGGAGGTCCGAACCGATTACCGTTGAAAAGGTACCGGATGACCTGTGGTTAGGAGCGAAAGACTAATCAAACCTGGTGATAGCTGGTTCTCTCCGAAATAGATTTAGGTCTAGCCTCGAGCCAATGTGTGGCGGAGGTAGAGCACTGATTGGGCTAGGGGGCCTACAAGCCTACCAAACCCATTCAAACTCCGAATGCCGTTCACATGTACCTCGGGAGTAAGCCCGTGGGGGATAAGCTTCACGGACGAGAGGGGAACAACCCAGACCACCAGCTAAGGCCCCGAAGAGTTGGCTAAGTGTTTAAGGATGTGGGATTGCGCAGACAACTAGGATGTTGGCTTAGAAGCAGCCATCATTTAAAGAGTGCGTAACAGCTCACTAGTCAAGTGGCCCTGCGCCGATAATGTCCGGGACTAAAGCCAACCGCCGAAGCTGTGGATCCTCGGGCGAGAGCCCAGGATGGTAGGAGAGCGTTCTGCTGTAGGATGAAGAGGTACCGCGAGGTGCCTTCGACGACGCAGAAGTGATAATGCCGGAACGAGTAGCGAGAAAACGGGCGAGAAACCCGTTCACCGAAAACCCAAGGTTTCCTGAGGAAGGTTAATCCGCTCAGGGTTAGTCGGGCCCTTAGTCGAGGCCGAGAGGCGTAGGCGATGGAAAACGGGTCAACATTCCCGTACCACGGGGGCTGCGATAAAGACGCTATGGGGTGACGCAGGAGTGAAAGGTCAGCCGACTGATGGATGTCGGTCTAAGCCCGTAGGAGGGCTGCGTAGGCAAATCCGCGCGGTCAACTCCGAGAGGTGAATGGGAAACGAGTCTTCGGACGAGCCAACTGACCCTAAACCAGCTGCCAAGAAAAGCCTCTATGCGAGCAGCTCACGTGCCCGTACCGTAAACCGACACAGGTAGGTGGGGTGAGAATCCTAAGGTGCTCGAGTGAGTCTTGCAGAAGGAACTCGGCAAAATAGCTCCGTAACTTCGGAAGAAGGAGCGCCTGGAGTAGGTGGAAGGGTTCGCCCCTGAAGCCCAAACAGGCCGCAGAGAATTGGGTCAAGCGACTGTTTACTAAAAACACAGGACTCTGCCAAGCCGATGAGGCGACGTATAGGGTCTGACACCTGCCCGGTGCCGGAAGGTTAAAGGGCGCAGTCAGCCGCAAGGTGAAGCTGCAAACTGAAGCCCCGGTAAACGGCGGCCGTAACTATAACGGTCCTAAGGTTAACACACGCTAGCCTTAGTAAAACCTGGCCATATGCTGGAAGGTCTGAGTATCCCGCGCTACTCCGGTATCCAAGGAGTGACAATGCGTCGGGTGCAGATGATCAGCAGGAAAGACCGAGTGAGCTCGAAGCACAGGTGCTTGCCGGTATCCTCAGAGACTACGCGCCAGGCACCCAATCGGGTGAAGATATAGTCCGAGCTGCATGGCGACATGCAGAGGCCGGCAGAAATGACCGGCCCGTCCCGAGTCAATAGGGACGTAACAAGACTGAGCGAAATTCCTTGTCGGGTAAGTGAAATTGCCCGGGGCGGAAGTGATTCCGTCCATTCATTCGGCTCAAATCGGTGAAGCCCTCCCGGCGCAGCAGGTGTGCCGCGGGTAATACCGAGGGTAAGATCGAGCTCGCTCGATCCCCGTAACGACTCAGGGGTGAGATCCCTGGATGGGGCCTCCGGGCTCCATAACACGCCGACCCTGGTCCCTGCCCAATGGATATCGCATCGTACATTTCCGGATTCATTGACGGCGAAGGATGCTTTTGCGTTTCATTCCACCCCAGCCGGCGTCACCGGTTTGGATGGGAGGTTCGGCCGAGTTTCTCGGTCAGCCAGAACGCCGATCGCGCCGAGCTACTGAATGTCATCCGGGAGATTTGGGGATGCGGACACATCCGACCGGACCGCTCCGACAAGACCCTGAAGTTCGAGGTGAGAAACGTCCAGGATCTGGTGGAGAGAGTTCTCCCCCATTTCAGGGCGTACCCGCTCCGCTCCGCCAAGCAGGCAGATGTCGATCGATTCGATCGCATCTGCACGCTGGTGAGCCAGGCGAAACACCTCGAGTTGGAGGGCTTGGAGGAGATCGTTCGAATCGCGATGCAGATGAATCCATCGGGCAAGCGGAAGTACTCCGGCAGCGACATACTCAGGTCGCTACGGCCAGGTGAACGTATAGTCTATGCCCCGGGAAACCGGGGGCGCACATGAAGTTCCGACCTGCACGAATGGTGTAACGACTTGACCGCTGTCTCCTGCAAGAGCTCGGCGAAACTGTAGCAGCGGTGAAGATGCCGCTTACCCGCGACTGGACAGAAAGACCCCGTGCACCTTTACTGTAGCCTGCCATTGGGTTTTGACCATTCATGTGTAGGATAGGTGGGAGTCTTTGAAGCCGGGGCGCTAGCCTCGGTGGAGACAACCTTGAAATACCACCCTTGAATTGTTGGAATTCTAACCCCTAGCCGTTAGCCGGCAGGGGGACATTGGCTGGTGGGCAGTTTGACTGGGGCGGTCGCCTCCTAAAGAGTAACGGAGGCGCACAAAGGTTCCCTCAGGACGGTTGGTAATCGTCCGACGAGTGCATTGGCAGAAGGGAGCTTAACTGCGAGACTCACAAGTCGAGCAGGTGCGAAAGCAGGTCAAAGTGATCCGGCGGTTCCAGTGTGGAATGGCCGTCGCTTAACGGATAAAAGGTACGCCGGGGATAACAGGCTGATCTTGCCCGAGAGTTCACATCGACGGCAGGGTTTGGCACCTCGATGTCGGCTCATCGCATCCTGGGGCTGGAGAAGGTCCCAAGGGTTGGGCTGTTCGCCCATTAAAGCGGTACGTGAGCTGGGTTTAGAACGTCGTGAGACAGTTCGGTCCCTATCCATCGTGGGCGCAGGAGATTTGAGGGGAGTTGTCCCTAGTACGAGAGGACCGGGACGAACGGACCGCTAGTGTACCAGCTATCCCGCCAGGGGTATCGCTGGGTAGCTATGTCCGGATTAGATAAGCGCTGAAAGCATCTAAGCGCGAAACTAGCCTCAAGATTAGATCTCCCTGGGCGCAAGCCCCTGAAGGCTCGTTGGAGACTACGACGTCGATAGGCCGGAGGTACAAGGTGGGTAACCACTTCAGCCGACCGGTACTAATAGCCGTGAGACTTGGCCGATAATTCTTAAGGTGCTCGCCGGCAAAGCTGTCGTGAAAGTTGCAGTTCGAAAATTCCGCCGCCGCCGCGAGGCGCCGGCCACAGGGATTTCCGGTGGCTCTAGCGAAGGGGAAACACCTCTTCCCATTCCGAACAGAGTCGTTAAGCCCTTCAGCGCCGATGGTACTAGCTTGGAGACGAGCTGGGAGAGTAGGACGCCGCCGGGAATATTCCTTCGAGGCCCCTGGTGCCCGTGACCAGGGGCCTCGTTGCATCCGGGCCGGGCCATGGCGGCCGGCGCCAGCCGCCCGCGGCTGCATGCGGGCGCGGACCGTGCACGGGCCGACCCGGCGCAGTCCGGCCACGCGCGGAGCGGGAGCAGATCACGATCCGAATCACACGGAGGGCACGCCATGCTCGAGCAAAAGCTCAACGACGACATGAAGGACGCCATGCGCGCCGGTGACGGCGCGCGCCTGGGGACCATCCGCATGATCCGCGGCGAGCTGCTGAAGCTGAAGAAGGACGGTAGCGGCCGCACCGAGATCCCCGATGACGAAGTGCTCCGGATCATCTCCACCTACGCCAAGCGGGTGAAGGAGTCCCTGGACCAGGCCATCCAGGCTGGCCGGCAGGACCTGGCCGACCCGGCGGCTGCCGAGCTCAAGCTCGTGGAATCCTACCTGCCCACCCAGCTCGGCGACGACGACCTGGCCGCGCTGGTGCGCGAGGCCATCGCCGTCTCCGGCGCCACGGGCCCGAAGGAGATGGGCAAGGCCATGAAGGAGGCCACCGCAAAGGCCGCCGGGCGGGTGGACGGCAAGCGGCTGAGCGAGGCGGTGAAGCGCGCCCTGGGGGCATAGCCCGCCCTCAGACCGCTCCAGGCCGAGCGCCGGGCGGGCCGAATTCGGCCCGTTCGCGCCCCATTCTCCCTCAACACCCCCGCGCTGCCGGCCGATAACCCGGTTCAGGACCCTCTTCATTCCGGCCGGCCGCCCGGGGAAGCTCCCGACGCGCGCCGCCATTCCCCGGGGCCAGGCCCGAACCCGCCAGGAGACTTGTCGCGCCGTGCGAAGCACTCCGCCGACCGCCTCAGCCGAAGTTCCCGCCAGCCTCCGCCGGCGGCTGCGCCCCACATCGCTGCGCGGCCGGATCCGGGGCCTGGGCTGGATCGGCGCCGCCCTGCTCCTCGGTGTGGGGGTGGCATGCCTCGCCATGACCGGCTGGATGCGCGTGGAACTGTCCCGTGTCCTCGCCAGCGGCACCGGTCTCCAGAACGAGATGATCGCGGACATGATGCACGACGGGATGCAGGAGCGCCTGCAGGCCGTGCTGCGCGCCGTCGAACCGGGCTCCCGCGAGCGCGCCCTCGCGCAGTACCGGGAGGACGTGCAGCGCCTGCGCGCCGCCTGGGAGCAGAACCGGGCGCTGGACCTGGGCCCGGAAGCGAACGCCCGGATGCTCAGGATGCAGCCCGAGTTGGACCGCTTCCTGGCGGACGCGGCCGACATCCTGCGCGCGTCGGGGACCGACCCTGCCGGGGCCGAACGACGCGTGGCGGAGTTCGACCCGCGGTGGGAGGCGCTCGAGGCGGACTTCATCACGCTGGGCAAGGACCTGGAGCGGCAGTCCCGGGCCCTGATCCTCGAGAGCCGCACCCTGTTGTGGGTCGCGATGGCGCTCACCATGCTGCTCGTCGCGGGGACGGCCACCGTGCTGGTCGTCGCCGGCCGGCGGCTCGCGGCCGGGCTGCTGGCCCCGATGCGGTCGGTCATGGAGGCCGCCGAGGACGTGGCCGGCGGCGACCTGACCCGACGGCTTCAATTCGGGGGCGAGGACGAGTACGCGGCCATGGCGGGCTCGCTGAACCGCGCGGTGAGCGCGATGCACGACGTGGTGCGCGACCTGGCGGCGAAGGCGGACCACCTCAACGGCGCCTCCGAGGTGCTCGCCTCGGTGAGCCGGCGCATGACCTCCAACGCCGACCAGACCAGCGAGCGGGCCCGCGAGGTCTCCGCCACCGCGAAGCGCGTGGACGGTGACCTGGCGAGCGTGACGGCCCGCGCCGGGTCCATGGCCGGCAGCATGCGCGACATCTGGAAGGAAGTGAGCGATTCCACGGACGTGGCCGCCTCGGCGTCCAGGCTGGCGGAGAGCACCACCGCCACCATCTCCAAGCTCGGCGAGAGCGGCACCCAGATCGGCAAGGTGATCCGCGTGATCACCAACATCGCGGACCAGACCGACCTGCTGGCGCTCAACGCCACCATCGCGGCCGCGCGCGCCGGTGACGCCGGCCGCGGGTTCGGCGTCGTGGCGGCCGAGGTGAAGGAGCTGGCCCGGCAGAGCGCGACCGCCACCGAGGACATCAGCTCCAAGATCGAGACCCTGCAGTCCGACGTCCACGCCGCGGTGGAGAGCATCACCCGGATCTGCGAGGTCATCGGCCGATTCACCGAGGTGCAGCAGCGCATCGCCGCCGCCGTGTCCGCGCAGGCGGAGGGAGCCACCGAGATCGCCTCGTGCGTGGCGGACGCCGGGAAGGGCTCCGCCGAGATCGGCGGCGGGATGGACGTGCTGGTGCGTTCCGCGCACACCACCCAGGAAGGGGCCTCGCAGGCCGACGCCGCGGCCGCGGAACTCCGGCGCATGGCCACGGAGCTGAGCGGGATCGTCGCCAGGTTCCGGGTGGAAACCCCCCGCCCGGAAGCTGCCCGGCCCGCCCCGCGCGAGCGCGCCGCGGCCTGAGCGGGCACCGCGCGCAGCACCGCCACCGCCCGCCGGGTTCCCGTCGCAGCATGGGCCAGGCACGCGGAACGCGTCCCCGCCCGTACATCCGTGTGTCCCCCACGGTCCATTCGGCCTCGCCGCCCCGTTGCCCCGCATTCCCCTCGCCGGCCCGCTGGACCCATAAGCGATTGCCACGCAAAGAAATCCGGATTGGGCGACGAGACTCCCCATGCTGGCACACGGCGTGCAATTCCCGGGAAACATCAAGAGAAACGGCCCACCGCCGCGGCGATGGGCCTCGATAGGAGGGAGTGGGTCGGACTTCCTCCGATAGGTCGGGGGCGGGGCGCAAGTCCCGCCCTCGATCAATTTCCCGCCGGCGCGCGGTTCCCGATTGGCGCAGACCCCCACCCGCCCGCGGCGCCGCTGACCTGCGCCAGGCGCGCCCCGCCGGCGCGTCGCTCTTACCTCGCGCTGACCACCATGATCTTCCGGCTCCGAACTTCCGAGCCCACCGAGAGACGGCACAGGTGCAGCCCGTCGGGGGCGAGCCGGCCGTCGGAGAGCCGGCCGTTCCAGCGCACCGTCTGGCCGGCGCCGGGCTGGCGCAGCTCGTCGAGCAGCACCGTCTCCAGCCGTCCCAGCACGTCGTAGATGGCGATCTTCACCGCCTGGGAGCCCGCGCCGACCGGGACATCGAAGCGGATGGCGGTGGTCGGGTGGCCGGTGCTGAGCGGGTTGAACGGGTTGGGAGTGTTCTGCCACAGCGCCGCGCGACCCGGGGGCGGGACGCCGGGGGAGTCGGCCACGGAAGTGCTCTCATCCACCGCCAGCACCTGGTCGGCGGTGACGTGGGTGAGCAGCGTCACCTTCCTCGAGGGCCACACCACCCGCACCGAGTCGGCCTGTACGGAAGTTCCGAGACCGAGGTGGACCACCGCGGAGGGCTGCGAGCCCCACGCCTGCCCGCCACTCACCTCGCGCGTCATGTGCCTGCCGGCCACCGAGGCCACGACGCGCGCGCCGATGCCGGAGCGGTTGGACTGCCGGCCGCGCAACGTCAGCTCCAGCCAGTGCCGCCCGGAGGGCACCGTGCCGCGGTACAGCGTGTTGGAACTCTGCGTGGCCACGTAGAGGTCCATGGCGCCGTTGCGGTCGTAGTCCGCCGCCGCCACCGCGCGCGAGGCCGCGTTCACGTTGGCCAGGCCGGAGGTGGTGAAGCTGCGCCCGTTCAGGTTGTCGAACAGGCTGGCGGGGTTGTTGAAGTTCACCACGTACAGGTCCAGGTTGCCGCTGTCGTCGGCGTCCAGCCACGCGGGCGAGGCTCCACCCAGGCCGCCCTGCACGTTGGCCTCGAACGCGGACTCCACGAACGTGCCGTTGCCGCGGCTGTGGAACAGGTAATTGTTGCCGCCCTGGTTGGCGGCGGCCAGGTCCAGGACCCCGTCGCCATCGTAGTCGCCCCACGCCAGCCCGAAGATGCGCCCGCGGAGCCCCGCCAGGCCGGCCCCGGAACTGACGTCCTCGAACGAACCGTCACTCTTCTGGCGGAACAGGCGGAAGGCTTCGCCGGCCACGTCGCCGTCGAGCCCCAGCGCCACGTCGGGCCGTCCGTCCTGGTCGTAGTCGCACCACGCGGCGGTGAAGGTGTAGCCGGTGAACTCTACCCCGCGAGTGACCAGCGTGAACGTGCCGTCGCCGTTGTTGCGCCACAGCCGGTTGGTCCCGCCGTAGGAGGTCACGTACAGGTCGGTGTAGCCGTCGCCGTCGAAGTCCACCCAGCTCACGCTGCGCGCGGAGACTCCCGCCGTCAGCCCCGCGGTGGCAGCCACGTCGGTGAAGGTGTACCCGGCGGGTCCGCCGTTGCGGAACAGGTGGATGCCCTCGATGCTCACCACCACCAGGTCCAGGTTGCCGTCGTTGTTGAAGTCCGCCCACGCCGCGCCTTCGTGCTGCTCGGTGCCCGCGGCGGTGCCGGTGGAGGCGGTGACATCGGTGAAGTTGGCGCCGGCGTTGTTGCGGTACAGCCGGTCCGCGGCGCCCGAGCCCGCGGCGGCCCCGGTGTTGCAGACGTAGAGGTCGGGATAGCCGTCGTTGTTGTAGTCGCCCCACGCCACGCCCCGGGAGTTGCCGCCGTTGGACACGCCCGCCGCCGTGGTGACGTTGGTGAACGAGGCCGCGGTGGGCGTGCCCGCGGTGACACGCAGGTCGTAGGAGCCGTAGCGGCCGACCAGCCCCACGCGCGTGCCCTTCACGTACGCGGTGCCCGTGGACGGGGCCGTGAAGTTGACCCGCGAGGAGGGGTCGCCGACGGCCCGGTTGTCATTGGATCCCGCCTGCGTGAGGGTGTCCGGAAAGTACACCTGGAGGTACGTGTCACAGCCCCCGACGAGACCGGTGGTTTCCACCACGTAGGCCTGCCCGGCCGAGACCGGGAAGCGCACCCAGTCGGCGTCGCCGCCAGGATAGATCGTGTGCCGGGTGGGCGTGCCGTCGGTGACGCCCACGGCGGCGCGCACCGCGAAATTGTCGTTCTCGTAGCCGTCCGGGTAGAACTCCACGCGCTCCCGCTGGAAGATCGAGATCAGGCCCACCGGGTGGCCCCAGCCGCGCGCGAACCAGCCGTCCCAGAAGCCCTCCAGCGTGGCCCACTGGCCGCCGGGCAGGACGGGCATGTAGCGGCGCATCACGTCCCAGGTGAGGGTGTCGGGCAGCGCCAGGCTGTCATCCAGAACGGGCGGGGAAATGTCCGGGGCCGGGTCGGCGTCCACGATGTCCCACAGCGCGGCCTCCACCGAAACCTCGCTCGCGGCCCCGATGGCGCCGATGCCGGGGGTCTCGATCTCGTAGCTGAAATTCAGGCCCGGGTCGGCCGCCTCGCCGAACAGGTCGCAGTACCACGACGGGTTGGACAGGCCCATCGAGCGGCGCACCGACTGCCCGAAGTAGGTGGCCCAGCCCTCCGAAAACGAAAGCCGCAGGTCCTGCGTGTTGTCGCCCAGGTAGTGGGTGCCACCGGGGCTGTCGTCGCGGGAGAACATGGCCGCCATGTAGTGGCCCTGCTCGTGATTGATCACCGGGTCGCTGTACGCGTCGTCCTTGGTGAGGTGGATCGTCCCGCCGGTGTAGTAGGTGCCGTCGGTGGTGCCCAGGTTCCAGTACGCCACGAGCGCCTGGGAAGGCGAGGGGCGCGCGCCGCGGTTGATCGCCGCCAGGTAGTCGACGCCGTTCTCGAGGCAGTCCAGGATGTTGAAGGCCTCGCCCACCGAGCGCATCGGCGCCACCATCGGTGCGCCGCCGTTGAAGTTCACCGGGGTGGTGGGGGCGTGGCCGTTCACGGCGGCGCTGGCCACGGCGAACAGAGAGCCGGAGCCCGGGTCGGACGCCACGCGCAACCGGTACAGGGTGGAGTCGGCGGCGTAGGTGAGTGCGCGCACGTACACATTGCGCGTCTGCGCGTCGGGCACGTTGAGCGAGAAGGCGCCGGTGGCGTCCGTGCCTCCGCTGGCCAGCACGCTGCCGGTGGTGGCGTCCAGCACCTGCACCACCGCGCGCCGGATCGGCAGGTTGGCGGTGGCGCCGGTGAAGCCGCCGGGCCCATACACACGGTCGGCGTACTGGAATACTCCGGTGGCGGTCCAATCGGCGCGTGCGGGCGCGGCCGCCAGCAGCGCCAGGACCAGGACGGGAAGTGCGGATCGCAGCGCGCGCATGGACCGGGAGCCGGCGGACCCGGCGGGAGTGGACCCGGGGGCGTGCGCCGGGAATCCCGGGCGCAACCTCATCGGCCCGTCCCCTGCGCCGGGTACTCGAGCACGGGGGTGCCGTTCCAGCTGGATTCGCGCCCCTTGGGCGCGCGCGCGGGCAGGCCGTCGTCGAACGCCAGGTAGGCGCCGCGCGAGAGCTGGCCGCCGCCGGGCAGGCGGAACTTCACCAGCACGTAGACCTCGGAGTGGCCCTGCCGCGGGAGCGTCACGCCCATGGGCAGCGCGCGCCGCGCGCCCGCGTCCAGGGCGCCCGCGAGCTCGCGCTGGCCCATCACCCAGCGGGCGCCGCCGGAGAGGCGCACGTCCATGGAGAGATCTTCCACCGGCCGCACCGCGGTGACGCGGGTCTCGAAGTGGGCGGGGCTGCCGGGCACGTTGTCGAGCAGGCGCAACTCGACCTCGACGGGCGAGAGCGGCTTGCAGACCGTCCCGGCAGTGACGGGCTGGCTCGGGCTCCGCGGGGAGGCCTGGGCTGCCCCCGGTGCGGCAAGCAGGAACGCCAGGGCGGCAACGGCCGCGCGCAGCCGGTGCGGGTCACGATGCATGATC